>CALLQQ010000024.1 GCA_938014915.1 uncultured Clostridia bacterium | reverse complement strand
TCCTTGTCTACCCTCACAATTTTCACGCTTTTCCCCGCATTGGCAGGAGGTGTCATTGTCGCTACAACTTCGCCCGTCGCTTTATTCGTGGTGTCGTAATACTCGACCTTCTCCACTGGCGGCTTAGGCAATGCATTCACCGTAACGCTCCCGCCTGTGATGCTTTCATTAAAGCCCATATATGAGCCGTATATCGTTATTTTACCTAGAGCCTGCTCTTTCTCAACTATCCCCTTTGGCACTTTATATGTTCCCACGAATCTCGTGTAGTTTGAGTTTGGGTCAATATCATCTGTCTGAGAATCTATCGGCGAAAGATTAATTGATTTCCCGTTAATAGTAGCAGTAACAGCCGAATCCCTATATGATACTGCGCTAATTTCTACCTTTGTGCCACCGTCGACCTTTATATTATCCTTTGGCGTCATTGATTTTAGCACTTCGACTTTTCTTGTAATGCGATATGTATAGGTTTTCGATTTATGGCGGATTGTAAATGTATTAAGTCCAACATTTAGATCCTTAGTGAAATAGAAATTCCCGACTTCATTAAGCTCAATTTTCTTTTCATTGAAATATACTTCAAAATTATCGTCAAAGCTGCCCATGAATGTTACGCTCGGCTCGTATGTAGTGAAAGTCAATTTCTTAGGCGATACCATTTCAAGTTCCTTGAATAGCTGTGTTTCATCAATTTCGTCATTGAAGAACTTCACTAATGCATCTGTGCTGCCGCCAACATTTTTCTTCAATGCGCTTGTAGATAGGAATGCGCTCCCCTTATAGCCGTCGAGCTTCCTTGCTATTGAGAGTTGGCGAATTATCTGATCCTGCGCCCAACCGCTCGTGCCAAGCTTCTGATTCGAATGTGCAATATATAAGGGGGTATCATTATCATTGCAAAGGCTTGTCCACCACTTTGCAACCTTTTCAAAAGGTATATCCCCATCACTTACAGACCCTCTTGCCTCAAGTATAACAAAATCTACGGTCTTATCTGTAATGTACTTTTTTGTATCAGCATAGCCATTCTTAAGGGCGGTGAAGTCATCGTTTGTATCTGAGCCGCCTTTAGTATCGGCTGAATTCGCCCACATATGTGAAGCCATCATTCCCACCGCTATGGAATTGTCCGTTCTGCGTATAACATCGGCAACAGTTTTTATTAGATATTCGCTATTATCTATCCGCCAATTCCTAATGCCGATACCAGCGCCACTCTGCATATAATCGCTATATGCTATGTTTCTGTTACTCGCATAATATCCAGTTGCGACAATACCCTCAACCTTATATTTTGTAGCAAATGCATGCACTTGTGATGCTAGCAAATCGACTTTCATGGCAATATCATAATTCTCTTTAGCACGTGATAACATATTGCCAATATCTAATGTTAGGAATACTTCAAATCCGCTTTTTCTTGCTTGATTAATTGCTATACTTAGTATATCGTCATTTGTACTTTGATTAATATCGGTATTGTAATAGCCCTTGCCGTCATGAACCGTATTTATAATAACAGTGCTTAGCTCGATTGAACTTAGGTAATCGAACAACTTAATTAATTCGTCCTCAGTAATAGCAGAATCCTGCCCCACGGTTTTGTAGAAATCCACACTAGGAGTGATGAATGCGCTTTTAAGATCATTGGATAGCGAAAACATAGGAATATAGGGAATCTCCTCAGCATCGGGGAGTTCCTCATTGTCGCTTGCGTCATTTGCAACTTCGTCTTGATTTATATCCGATTCTACCTGATCCGCACTATCCTGCATTGCAAATGCGACAGGTTGTATGCAATATGTTATTACCATTGATAGCAATAATGATGTAGCTATCAACCTAAGAACTTTTTTCATATTCTCATTCCTTTGTTTTCGTACTATATTATTTTAATAGCGGTTTGAATGCTGCAATCTCTTTTTCCACTTGCTTTTTCACCGAATTATCAGGTTTAAATAGTGAATCATATCTAAAGAATATTACTCCGCTATAATGTTTCTCCCTATTAACTATTTCAATTTGGCTTTTAATCATTAAAGTATTCGTTGTCCAGTCACTATAAGCCGATTTTGTTCCAATTTTATATGGACCAAGACCAATTATCAGCTTTATACTTTTGTCGCCATTCTCAATATAGTCATTAAAAATCGGGGCATATTTCCTAACATCGGATAAGCTATAATAAAGCTGGGGCGCAACATAGTCAATATATCCCTTTTTAGAACATAATCTTTCTATATCTACGAATTGGCTATTCAAGTTATTGCTAACATTCCCCTGTGGACTAATACCGAAAAGCGCCTTGTTGTTCACCGCTTTAACTGCATCATACATAGCCTTTACCATTGCTGTTGTACTATCGTGCCTGAACTGCTTCATCGCTTTACCACTTGCATCTACAACTTCTTTATCGAATGATTTACTAGTTGTCGGATAGAAATAATCGTCAATATGTACACCGTCAACATTGTAATTTTTCATTATTTCAGTAACACCATCTGCGATTAGCTTTCGCACTTCGGGATAACCGGGGTTAAGGTAATACCGCTTATCCGAGCCGACTGTAACCTGCTTTATATATGTACCATTTTTCTCTTTATCGTTATACCATTTCTTTATAGGATACTTATTATCGAGCTTTTTAATTTCAGCCTTTGTTAACGCTCTCATTGGATTGAGCCATGCGTGAATTGACATCTTGTTAGCATGGGCAATCTCAATCATCACTTCTAGCGGGTCGAATGAAGGCACTCTATCAAGTGCGCCTGCGACACGGGTCGCCCACGGGAAAAGGTCCGATTTATAATAAGCATCACCATGCGCCCTCACATGAACATATAATGTGTTGACACCTAGTCCCTTAGAATTCTTGACAGCCGTTTCAAAGCTTTGGCGGAATTGCTGTTCCGTGCGGCCATTCAACATACTGCTATATTCAAGGTAAGAAATCCATATCCCGTATACTGTATCATAATTTAGCGGTATATATGCATTGTTCGGCTCTTGCGCTTTAGGCGGTGATGTAGTCGTAGTAGTCGCCGTCGTTGTGGTTGTGGTAGCGGTCGACTTTGATGTCGACACAATGGCGCTAACTTTATCGGCAGGTGGGTATTCAATTTGCCTAGTCAATTCCGTCGTTGTAGTTGCTTTTGTCACTTCCGATGTGGTAGTTGTTTCGCTTGTCGATGTAGTCATACTCGCCTGTGTTGTCGTTGTTATGTACTCCGATGAATTCAACCATGGACTCCCATCTTCTGACGTAGCTTGTTCGACGGGGACACACCCTATTGCAATAAATGCACATAGCAGCAATGCAATTGTGCATGAAAAAAGTCTTGTCATAATACTACTCCCTCATTGCCTAATATAGCTGGTATTGCAAGTTAATTGTTCCGACGTAATAGTTGGTCGATAGTACGCTATTTTTCCATCATAGTATTATATTCTACACGTATTAATAATATACTTTTTTTGTCCAATCGTCAATATTTATAGTCTAATATTGTCGCATACAATAAAAATTTAGTGTATGTTAACAAACGATAAGACTATTTTTAGTGAAAAAATCCCCCCTAAAATTAGGGAGGATTTTATTATCTTAGAATTTGATTATATATTCTGTGCCCGCCTTAGTATTGAACGATGCAATTTCGCCATTAGATACATCGACAGCCTTACCATCTGCGGTAGTAATTGTAGCATTCTTGATGTCGTCATATTTGATTTTACATTCATTACCCTTGTTAGATTTAATGCGCATCTGGGTGACTTTCATATCTTCCCACTTAATATCTACTGTGAAGTTCCCTCTAGCTACAAGTCCTTCAACCTCGCCCTTGCTCCATACTTCGGGGAGAGCAGGAAGAATCTCAATATATCCTGCGTGACTTTGAATTAGCATTTCAGCAATTCCAGCCGTTCCACCAAAGTTACCGTCAATTTGGAATGGTGGGTGGGTATCCCATAGGTTCTCCAATGTGCTTTTTTGGAGCAATCCCTCTAATAACTTATGGCTGCGATTTCCATCACCGATTCTAGCCCATAAATTAAGTTTGTGCGCCTTTGCCCAGCCAGTAGCCTCATCACCTCTATCATTGAGAGTGACCTTTGCCGCCTCTAGTAATTCGGGTGTTTCATCGGTTATCGCCTTACCCGGATAGAGTCCTAGCAAGTGGGAAATGTGCCTATGCCCTTTTTCAACATCTTTATCGTTGAAGTCGGCGTCATCTTCCTCGTACCATTCCTTGATTTGTCCCCACTCACCAATATGGTAAGGAGATAGTTTCGGAATAAGCTTGGAGATTTCATCACGCAATTCACTGTCTGTTTCTAGCGCATCGGCAGCTATTATTGTATCAACGAACAACTGCTCAATCAGGCTTTGCTCATATGTATTACCTATTGTAACGGGTCCATGCTCGGGCGAATACGTTGGTGAAGAAACCATTCTTCCCGATCTTTCATCGTTTATCAGCCATTGCTTATAGAACATTGATGATTCACGCATGATAGGATAGATGTCACTCTTTAGGTATTTTAAGTCCTCGGTGAATTCATAATGCTCCCATATATTTTGTACCAGCCATGCACTAGCAGCAGCCGACCATCCCCAGTAGAAGTCCCATCCTGGGCAAGTCCAACCAAATGGAGTACTCTGCGTGTGAGCCATCCAGCCATTCTCGGGATTGTTTTCATCTGTTACGATTCCTGCATATTCGGCAGCTGTAACTCTGCCCGGCTCTCTTAGTCCTTCTACATACTCGACTAAAGGAATCGTTGTCTCTGCCATGTTTGTAACATACGCAGGCCAGTAATTCATTTGTAGATTTACGTTAATGTGATAATCACTCGACCATGGTGGATTGTTATTGTTATTCCAAACACCTTGCAAATTCGCAGGTAGAGATCCCTCCCTAGATGAAGAAATGAGCAGGTATCTACCGTATTGGAAGTACAATGTTTCAAGTGCCCTAGCCTCGGATTCACTTAAACTATTGTTTTGATATCCAGCTAATAGCTCGTTAGTCGGCATTGTAGGAGTGGTATCTTCTAAATCTAAATGCACTCGTGCAAATATTGAACGGTAATCCTCTATATGGCGATCGTAAAGTTTCTCTACTCCTAGTTTCTGAGCATCTTTAATCGCTTTTGTAACAATCTTGCTCGGATCCTTGCCGCTCCTGTAATTAGGATAGACATTCTCATAATCGGTAGCGGCGGACATTATAATAACTACTTCATCAGCACTATCGACTTCAAGGGCATTTCCGCTATCGTCAAATACCTCTCCGCCGCTAGCTATAACTTTGAACTGTGCCTCGTACTTTAATTTGTTGTCTGCCAATTCACCGGAGTAGGTTAGCGTATCGCCTTTTGCAACGATATTTGCGCCGTATTGTTCATCTTTCAGCCCCATCTTGAAGCTGATTCCGCCCTCTTTACCCGTGGTTAGGCGAATTACAATTACGTTATCGGGGTAGTTTGCGAAGTACTCACGCTTATATTCAAATCCATCATGGTTGAAAGATACACTCGCGACTGAATTGTTTAAATCTAAATCACGAATATAGTCAGTAACTTTATCTTCACTTAGCCCATCATGCTTAAGGGAGAGATTGCATAGCAACTGATATGCACCATATCCATCGCCGCCACCAGTTAAATCCGTTAGCAAGGATAGTGCGGTCTTTTCATCGCCCGCCGCCAATGCCTCCCTAACCTTATTTAAAGAAATGGACGAATTACTGTTCCTGTTACCGCCATTATAATCGGGGCGTGATTCAGTCGGTCCACCAGTCCATAGGGTCTTTTCATTCAGTGTTATGATTTCATCAACTACACCACCGTATATTCCTCCGCCCATGTAACCGTTTCCAATTGGCAGGGAAAAATTTTCCCATGCATTTTTAGGAGCAGGGGAATCGTACCATAGTTTAATTTCTTTTTTTATATCCGGCAATTTTACAGTACCAACATCGTTGCTACAAGCCGAAAGGGATTGTGTCCCCATCATACCGATCAACATTGTTGCTATAACCCTCCTTAGTTTGTTTTTAATCAATTTTAATCATTCCTAATTCATAGTTATATGTGCCTTTATTGAGCACATATATCATATTATCATTATTAGATTTTAAAGTCAATGCAATAACTATGATTTCATTCTTTGTTTACTTATAACTAAAAGCACAAGCAAATCGCCTGTGCTTTTAGCTATATTGTGTATGTTATACCAGAATAGACTTTTCAGTTTCTTTATCGAAGATATGAATTCTGTTCGGGTCAATACCAAGTTTGATTACGTCCTGCGGTCTAGCGCTGGAACGTGGCGATACTCTCGCTGTCAAAGGTGTGCCCTCACAAGTTACATATAGATAAGTTTCAGCACCCATCATTTCTGTAATTTCAACAGTTGCATCGATTATGCCCGTTTTAGCCGCCGATAGGAACATTTCCTCGTCGTGAATGTTCTCTGGACGAATTCCAAGAACAACTTCTTTATCGACATAATCTTTGATTTTATCGTTCACTAATGCTTCAGGAACTTCAACTGTGTACTTCTTACCTCTTGTCGATTTAGTATCTTCCGATCCGAATTCGACGATGTACTTGCCGTCCTTCTCAAGAAGAACAGAATCGATAAAGTTCATTTGTGGTGAACCCATGAATCCAGCAACGAATTGGTTAACTGGTGCCGAATATAAATTCTGCGGTGAGTCGACCTGTTGAATGAATCCATCTTTCATTACGACAATTCTATCAGCCATTGTCATAGCCTCAACCTGGTCGTGAGTTACATAGATAAATGTAGTACCAAGTCTTTTATGAAGTTTTGATAGCTCTGTACGCATTTGTGCACGTAGCTTAGCGTCTAGGTTCGATAGTGGCTCGTCAAGTAGGAATACTTGAGGATCACGAACAATAGCACGGCCAAGTGCTACACGCTGACGCTGACCACCTGATAGAGCCTTTGGCTTACGATCAAGAAGATGAGAAATATCAAGAATCCTTGCTGCTTCTTCAACAAGTTTTTTGATTTCATCTTTAGGTACTTTCCTGAGTTTTAGACCGAACGCCATATTCTCATATACAGTCATGTGCGGATACAATGCATAGTTTTGGAAAACCATTGCAATGTCACGATCTTTGGGAGCAATATCGTTAACAAGTCTGTCGCCGATGTAAAGTTCCCCTTTTGTAATTTCTTCGAGTCCTGCAATCATTCTGAGTGTTGTGGACTTACCGCATCCTGATGGACCGACTAGGATAATAAATTCCTTGTCTTTAATCTCCATGTTAAAATCGGATACAGCTACAACGCCACCTGGATATTTCTTGTAAAGATCTCTAAGTGATAAGCTAGCCATTTATAATAGACCTCCTGTAAATTATTGGTGATGATCTTGTGGAAAAACATCTACTATATAAATATACCAAATTTCGAACAAGAATAACAGTACCTTATTAGCCAAAGTTTAATTTTATCCTTTATTGATATTGACTAATATCACCTAATTTTTGATTTATACGCTCTTAACGTAACAAATTTTTAAGCCGTTTTTTGTGCAATTTTACCTAGACATAAAAATTCAAAGTAATCATGAATTTCTCCATCTATTTTTAGTTCTTGCCTAAAACAAACGTCTGATTTATATTTTGTCAATATACTGTTATTAATTTTCCAACTTAAATCCGTGCATAAATCCGGCAAGCTCAATGGAACAAACATCTCCACCAATGATTTTGCCATCATAAACAAGTAGATTTGCACGTATAGTTCCGGGCGATTTTTCTTCCTGCCCAGGATAATTTGTGATCGCATATGTATATCTTTTTGCACGTTTAGATTTGAATTTCGCTAAATCATATCCTTGTTGTTTTTGTATTTCATTATAATTTTCGTATACTTCTGAAAAATCGGACGGGATAATTACCTCCACTATTTCAATCGGTTCAGCGGACGGTTTCCACCCGAAACTTGAGAGGAATGTAATCCTCTCCTCATTAGTTTTTGCTCCCGACCTAAGCCTTGCCGCCGTATGAATTGGTTGTTTAGCACCTGACGGCATCGCTAAAAATATCGCAAAACAAATTACTAATAATCCACCAAGCACTAAGGCAATTCTTAATTTTCTCACTCGCATAGATAGAACAAGCATTCTCGTCACCCTCACATAGTTGTTTATCTATTTATATGATGGGATATACTATACAATGACAAAAATTAGAATTGAGTGCGTGCATTTCGCAGTTGAATGTGTATTTTAACTTTTATCTTTAAACAACTTCATAATTTCTGTGAAGCTGTCATCGTCACTTGCGGTATCTGTATTCTGCTTAATGTTAGCAAATGGATTGTCCTCATCGTCATCGGCATCGGTTACTTCATCGTCCTCACCGCACGATCCATCATTTTCGAATCCAGTAGCTATAACTGTAACAAGCATTTCATCTTCTAAAGTTTCGTCGAATACTGCACCGATAATAACCTCGGCATCGGGTTGAGCCGCCTCAGTAATGAGCTTCGATAGGGTATCAACTTCATCGCTGAGTACATCTTCGGACATGACAATATTGGCAAGAATCTTACCGGCACCAGCAAGGGATGTTTCAAGTAGAGGGCTTGAAATAACTTCATTCGCAGCTTCTTCAGCTTTATTTTTGCCCGATCCTGAACCCATTGCCATATGGGCTATTCCAGCATCTTTCATTATTGTTGTAACGTCGGAGAAGTCAAGGTTGATATATCCTACAACATTGATAAGGTCGGAAATACTTTTTACTGCCTTCCATAATACTTCATCCGATAGCGCAAAGGATTCTTTCATAGTAAGTGGTTTTTCAGCGCCGACTAAAAGACGTTCATTCGGTATAATTACAAGTGAATCCACATGGCTCCTCAAGTTGGCAATACCCTTTTCCGCTTGTTTCATCTTCTGCTCACGTTCGAACATAAATGGCTTAGTCACGACACTAACGGTAAGAATATCAAGTTCTCTAGCTATTTCAGCTACAACGGGAGCTGCTCCAGTACCCGTACCTCCGCCCATTCCTGCGGTGATGAATACCATGTTTGCACCCTTTAATGCTGCCGCTATCTCCTCACGAGATTCCTCCGCAGATCGCTGTCCGATCTCCGGCTTATTCCCTGCACCCCTACCTTTTGTTAATTTTGCTCCTATTTGCACACGTTGAGTAGCCTTAGAATTCTTCAAGGCATACACATCAGTATTAATGGAGATATATTCAACGTTCTTGATTCCCGATGATATCATATAATCAAGTGCATTTCCTCCACCCCCGCCGACACCCAGCACTTTTATATTAACAACCGAGTCAAAATCATCATCAAACCTAATATTCATTTATTAGTCCTCCCTCTTTTTATTTAAAATCCTTGCCCAAGGCATACTTACAATACATATACTATTAATTTAACAGATTTTCACAACAATATCAATACGCAAATCTTAATAATCAGAATATATTTACAAGCAAGTTGTGGAAACAACTTAATTTAAACTTATAAATGAAGATGTGTTTATATTTTCCACACTATTTAGTTGTAAACTGCAATTTTAGGAATTATCCATCGTCTTTACCTAGGAATGATGGGTACTCCGACGATTGAACATTAATTATGCCCTTTTCGTTTGAATTTGCTCTATCATCAATAATCCCCTTTGCAACTGCTAGTTTATAATCTATATCGGCGGCACTTCCTATTAAAATCTCAATCCTATCATCATAATTTAGTGAAATTCCGATACTATCAGCTATATTTATAGATTTTATCTGCGGTATTTCTGCGGATTCGATTGCTGTTAGTATGTCCACAAGCAAATCGTGTTTCGTTGCGAACTCTGGTGCAATATATTCCCCCACTTCGGTTTTAACTGCATTATACCCCTTTACAATGATTAAATCTTCGTGAGGTTCGCTCGACTGCTCTAAAATTCGTCCGCTCATGCTAATTAAATAATAATAATCGTTCGTCCTGATGTTCGCATATGGCGTTGCTTGCTTCGTGGTGAGAATTAACTTTGATGGTAGGCTCCTTTTCAGTTTAACTTCTTCAATGTAAGGAAGTTTAGTAATAACCTTCTGTTCAATATCGCTACCTTTAATGCGGAATAGGTTGTCCCCTAGTTTTATACCGCTAGCCTCCTTTATTTCGGAGGCATCATATTTAGTTTCGCCGACGACAACAAATTCCTCAATATTAAAGAACACGGTTAAAGACAATGTCACACCAGCAAGCAGTACGAAAATGAATATCAGCAAATAATATAGTTTTAAGTTTCTTTTTCGCTTTCGTTTTCGTTTTCGACTGCTCGTGTTGTGATGTTTTTTTACCGTTTCCGGTCGAACTTTTCTAACATCCCTCATTCTGCCTACTCCCTTATGATATGCGCACCGATTGAGCTTAAACTTTTTTCGATGCTTTCATATCCTCTATCTATATGTTTAATATCGCTAATCGTAGTTTTGCCATTTGCGGCAAGCCCCGCTACTATAAGCGCCGCCCCGCCCCTTAGATCGGTCGCTGTTGTATTTGCTCCCGATAATTTTTCGACTCCTTCTACAATAGCGACCTTTCCTTCGACTTTAATATCTGCCCCCATTCTGACTAATTCGCCAACGTGTTTATATCGGTTCTCGAATATGTTCTCTACAAATATGCTCGTTCCCTTGCATTTTGTAGCTACCGCCATAAGAAGCGCCTGTGCATCTGTTGGGAATCCAGGATAGGGCATTGTGCGTATTGTTTTTACGGCATCAAGCTGGCGCCTGGCATTGATGTAAATATTATCGCCAAAACTATAAATCCTGCACCCCATTTGCTCAAGAATAGGAGTTATTGCATTAATATCACTCTCTCGAACACCGGTTAGAGTTAAATCAGAATTCGTTACGGCAGCACAACACAAATATGTAGCAGTGACTATTCTATCCGGCATAACTTTATGCTCGCAACCTTCAATCTTATCGACACCTGTTATTGTAATTGTGCTCTCGCCTGCTCCCACTATCTTAGCACCGCATTTATTCAAATATTCTGCTAAATCAATTATTTCCGGCTCGCGTGCCGCATTGCTAATTTTCGTTTCGCCCTTTGCCCTAACAGCTGCTAGCATTATATTTTCGGTTGCACCAACTGATGGGAATGATAGCGATATTTTTGCCCCGCGTAGCGCCTTATCAACATAGCAATCAAGATATCCATGTTCCTCTTTAATGTTGACGCCCATCTTCCTCAATGCGCTCAAATGCAGATCAATAGGTCTTGGTCCGAGTTCACACCCGCCTGGGAATGATAATCGGCATTTACCAACTCTGCCGATTATGGCACCTAGGAAAACTATTGATGAGCGCATTTCCCTCATTAATTCATCGGGCACATCGAAATGAGTTAACTCACCAGTATCAACAGTAACCGTATCCCCATCACGTCTGCATTTACAACCTAGATAAGATAATATCCTACACGCAGCATCGACGTCGGACAGCTTAGGGCAATTATGTAATACTGTTTCTGTTGTGCCTAGAATAGTCGCTGCCAATAAAGGCAATGCGCTATTTTTCGCTCCGTGTACTTGAAGTTGACCTGATAAGTTGCGCCCTCCCTGTATCACCAGCCTTTGCATTAATATACACCCTTTCAAAAAAGCAAATTGCACAAAAGTCTGTGCACAATATACTATGCCTTTTTGGACTATTAGGTGAATTAATGCCGTTGCAACTTTATTGAGTGCTGGGCAGCAGATCCAGTATAACGCTGAGAATTCTATCGCTTGAGTTGGATATAGCCATTTTACCTGCATTCTCTCCCAGTATTCGGAGTTTCTCTCTATCTTTATAAAGTTCGCTCACCTTTTCAATGAGCAAATCTGAACTTAGCTTATTTTGTTCAATGACAATTGCGGCACCTTGATTCTCTAAAACCATCGCATTATGATATTGATGATTTTCAGCGACTATCGGTGACGGTATCAGAATAGATGCACGGGACATCTCCTGCAATTGTGTTAACGTCATCGCACCAGCACGTGATATTACAAGATCTGCCGCTGCTAGACAAACATTCATGTTATTTATGTATTCCCTAATATCAAGTTTGCTATTTTTCTTCTCATCAATTCCTTTGGCGTGCAACGCTGGTAGGAAAGTATCCTTCCCCATACCGCCATACGCATGAATGTGATGTATATCACTTTTTGTGCTTTCCCATTCGATGAGATCTACCACTGTTTCGTTAATGCGCCCTGCCCCAAGACTCCCCCCGTAGGAGAGTATGCACATATCACCACTATCGATACCAAGCTCCGCACGGGCATCGGCTTTATTTATATTAAGGAAGTCATCGCTCAGCGGATTGCCCGTTACGATACAGTTTGCGGATTTATCTAAATGCCGCCTTGCATCGTCGGTCGCTATCATGACAACATCAACGTGTTTGGCTAACAGTTTTACCGTCATACCTGGGAAGGCATTTGATTCATGCACTGCCGTCTTAATTCCCATCTTCGCCGCCGTCCTAAGTATAGGACCGCATACATAGCCGCCAGTCCCAATAACGATATCGGGGTTGAAATCCTTGATAATTCGCCTTGAGCGTGTGCTCGACAATGCTAGGTAGTAGCATGCCTTAATATTTTTAAGTATTGCCTCCGGTGTAAAACTGCGCTGGAATCCACGCACCTTTATCGGTGTGAAGTCATACCCAGCCTGAGGAATTAATCTTGCCTCCATGCCGAATGGCGTCCCCGCAAAGAGAATTTGTGCATCGGGAATATGCTGCTTTATAGTTGTAGCGATTGATAGGGCAGGATTGATATGGCCCGCCGTTCCCCCACCGGATAGTAATATGCGCATTCTTACACCTCCTTTTTACGAAAATACGACTTAATCTAATGCTGCATGACGAGATATATTGAGCATTATCCCCATCTGGAACAACTGCATCATTAATGCTGTTCCACCATAACTGAAGAATGGAAGACTAACACCGGTATTCGGTATGCTGTTAGTTACAACCGCTATATTCAGTAATGCTTGTAGCCCTATTTGCACCGTCAATCCCACCGCTAACATCATGCCGAATTTGTCGGGAGATTTCGACGCTATATAAAAACCCCTAAATATAAATAGTGAAAATAATATGATAATCAGCATTGCGCCGACGAATACTAGCTCCTCACATACAATTGAAAATACGAAGTCATTATGTGATTCGGGCAAGTATCGGAACTTCTGCATTGAATTGCCGAGCCCTAGACCGAATATTCCTCCCGATCCGATTGTAACTAGCGATTGATAGGTCTGGAATGTAGAATCTTTGACATCCGACATCGGATCGAGGAATCCTTCAATCCTGTCCTGGAAGTACCCTATTCCAGAAACTTGTATTAGCACTATTACCGCTACTACAAGCCCGATTACGCCGACAACACCGATCCCCGTTAAATGCTTGATATTTGAGCCACCGACAAACATCATTATAATGCCGATAGAGCAGATTATTATAGTGCCCGATAAATGCGGCTGCACCATCATCAGTCCTGCAACTGTTCCTAGCACTGCCATGAACGGGACAATCCCGTATGAGAATTTGTTTAGCTTTGTATAATTAACAGAAATTATATAGGAAAACAGAAGTATTATTGATAATTTCATTACCTCAGATGGTTGGAAGTTAATCGGGCCTAATACTATCCATCTTCTTGCGCCATTGATGATCGGCCCAAAAAAGCCTACATAGATTAGCATTGCAAGAGATATGATGAATAGCCCGAATACTATAAATTTCTTCATATATATGCGGTAGTCTATCATGGAAATTACGAGCATTCCTGCTACACCAATTGCCGCCAATATGAGTTGCTTCCTTATATATATAAAACTGTCCCCAGCTTCATACAATCCCCATGCATAACTAGCAGAAAACATCATGACTAGTCCAAAAGTCATAAGAATCATAATTATTATGAAAAAAGGTAAATCCATACCTGCAAGTTGCTTAGTCTTTGTTTTATCGCCTTTAGCAACTTTTGTCGCCATGGACTTCACCCCCGAATTGATTTAATCTAAATACCATATAGTGCGCACAGGATAGCTATGCCACCCGTGATTACTGTCACAAGCGAAAATACGGTGACAATCTTCACTTCACTCCAATCCGACATCTCAAAATGATGATGGATAGGACTCATTTTAAAAATCCTCTTACCCGTCGTCTTAAAGCTAATTACCTGAAGCACAACGGATAGAGCCTCCACAATATATATTATACCTGCAATAATAATTAGAACATGCAGACCCGCACCAATACCGAGTGCAATGACCGAGCCGCCAAGGAACATTGAGCCGGTATCGCCCATGAAAACCTTTGCTGGATAGTAATTCCATATTAGGAATCCGAGTATTGACGCCGCAAGTGAAACTGCGTATATATTAAGCGATCGGAAATCAAGGAATGTGCAAATCATCATGAATACAAGCGCATAAATGAATGTGACCGATCCGCATAGTCCGTCAATTCCATCAGTGAGGTTAACGGCATTAACGATGAATATTATAAATATTATAGCAATCGGGAAGTAGAAGATACCAAGATCAAACTGCCCGATGAACGGTATTTTTATTAATGTTGATGTATCACCGCTTAAATATATCGCCCATAGATAGAGAGCTGAAATTATTGACTGCATAAATAGCTTATCTCTTGCCCTTAGCCCTAGATTTCGTTTCTTGGCGACTTTAATATAATCGTCTATAAATCCAACGAATCCAAAGGCGAGCGCCATTATCAGTCCGGTAATCATTTTAATCAATTGCTGAACATAGTCCGAACTCCCTGTCCAATCGCTCCCTGATATCATTATCACTATACCGACTATTATGCCGACAATAGTACCACCAGCAAAGAGCAATCCGCCCATTGTCGGTGTGCCCTGCTTAGATTTATGCCATCTTGGCCCTATGTCAAGTATAGTTTGACCGAATTTTAACTTTCTTAGCATGGGAATAAGAATTACTCCCAAAATTGCAGAAACCGCAAATGCGGATATCGCCGCAAAAACACTTACCCATATCGACATTATGTCAGTTCTCCCCAAATCGTTTCTATTACTTCCTCTAACTTCATTCCACGGCTTGCCTTAAATAGCAATACATCGCCTTCATTGGTATTATCTTTTAAGTAATCCGCTAATGCATCTTTATCTTTAAAATGATGGCTATCATTAATGCCTATCTCCTGCGCACGGTAGAATGCATTATCCATGTATTCGCCGATACATAAGAGTGTATCTACATTTTCCTGCGCCGCTACATCGGCTAAATCGGCATGGAATGATGGCGACGATTCGCCAAGTTCTAGCATATCACCTAGAATGGCTATTCGCTTGCCGCTGCAATTCATTTGACCAAGCACCGACAATGCCGCTCGCATTGATGTTGGGCTTGCATTATAGCAGTCGATTATTAGCGTGCGTCCATCTTTTTTTATGATACTTTGACGCATATCGGCAGGTTCTATTAGCATAAATGCTTTTACTATATCTTCTGCTGGAATATCGCTCATGATACCTACGCAGAATGCCGCCAACGCATTAAGTATATTATGCTTCCCCACTGTGGGGAGGACTGCGGGAATTGTTTTCCCCCAATATAATATATCGAATTTAGTTGAGTTATCGGTACTCTCTATATTAGTCGCCTTAATATCGGCAATGGAGTTGTCTATTCCATAGTATATGATGTCACGCTCAATTTCATACTGAACATTTGCTAGTATATCATCATCAGCATTAAGTATTAGCGGGGCATTCCCTTCAAGTCCGTCGATAATCTCTAATTTTGCCTTGAGAATATTCTCCCTGCTGCCAAGTGTTTCAAAATGCGAATAACCAATGTTCGTAATTACGGCAACATTCGGCTTTGTCGTTTGGGACAGGCGGCTTATCTCACCAAAATCCGACATTCCCATCTCTATTACTGCCGCCTGATGGCATTTGTCTATTTCTAATAATGTTAGCGGTAGGCCGATCTCGTTATTTAAATTCCCCCGTGTTTTTAGGGTTCGGTATTTTCGTGATAGGACTGTGCTAATCATTTCTTTTGTTGTTGTCTTGCCGACACTACCAGTAATACCAACGATATTTATATTGAATAGTGTCCTATAATACTTTGCTAGTTTTAGCAGTGCCTCCCTAGTATCTTCTACAATGATGGCAGGACCGCAATCAACCGGCTTTTCCGACATGACGGCAACTGCGCCAAGCCCGAATGCATCTTTAATATAGTCATGCCCATCATATCTTTCACCTTTGATAGCGATATATAGGCAATTCTCCTTCATATTCCTTGTGTCAATGCAAATATTATCAACTGCGGAGAAGTATTCGCATTTCCCCCCGACGGCATCTGTAATTTGCTTTAATGTTAGCTGTTGCATTTCTTCCCCCCCTTAGATTACGCAGGTAGAAAATATAGCTCGCCACTACCTAGCGTTGTGGGTTTTATTATAACATTTTAGGCGGGCAAATTCAACATTGCTCACTGCTATAAAATTGCCATTTAATCGGGAAAAAGTTCTAATAACGCATCCCGCACAATCTCTCTTTCATCAAAGTGAATGTGTAAATCATCTTCCAATATCAAATAATCTTCGTGCCCTTTACCCGCTAGAACGATAACATCACCAGTTCTAGCAATTCTCAGCGCATGATATATCGCCTCTTTCCTATCGACGACAATATCGTACGGTATATCTATATCTTCAATTCCTTTTAAAATATCATCTATTATTGCCTGCGGATCTTCATCACGTGGATTATCCGATGTTATAATAAGGTAATCCGCACCGAGTGCCGCCGCTCTGCCCATCTGTGGGCGCTTTGTTCTATCTCTATTCCCGCCGCAACCAAATAAGCATATGACCCTGCCATGTGCATATTCCCTCACACTCGGTAGAATGTTTTCAAGCCCGTCGGCAGTGTGCGCATAATCGCATATTACCGTGAAGTCCCTACCCGTTGGAATGACTTCACTCCTACCTTTTACACCTTTGCAAGTTGAAATTGCGTCGATAATCTTCCTAATGGGCATACCGATTTTATAACAAATTGCCGCCGCTAAAAGCGTGTTGGCAACATTGTATTCACCAAGTAGGCTGAATCGAACGGGGTAGGACTTTTCTTCGTAACATAGCCAATATGAGCCGCCGCCCGACGAAATTTTAATGTTGTCAGCAATGAAACAAGTTTCATTGAAGTTAATTTCATCGGGATTAGTTCCATCGGTGATAGTTTCATCGGTGACAGTTTCATCGGTGGCAGTTTGATTAATGCCATACTTCTCTTTAGTGCTAAAGCTAAATGTTTTTATTCCATCATCTTTGAGCAATCGTCGCCCAGCCTCATCATCAAAATTCACAATAGTAAAATCCGATATATCGCATAACATCTTTTTAGCTAGGAAGTAATTTTCCATATTGCCATGATAATCTAAATGATCCTGAGTAAAGTTCGTAAAGCCGCTTGCTATGAAGTGTTCACCATGTACTCTGCGCTGTTCAAGTGCTTGTGATGATGGTTCCATCACTACATATTCGCAGCCGTTTTCCACCATTTTTGCAAGTAGCATCTGCAATTCTAGTGGCTCGGGAGTGCCATTAACGGCAGGTATAATCTCATCACCTGTATCATGTTCAATCGTGCTAACTTGCCCGACTTTATATCCACAATGCTCAAGTATATGCTTAATTATTGTCGTTGTAGTAGTTTTCCCATTTGTTCCCGTAACGCCGATTAGTTTTAATTTACTACCGGGATTCCCATAAAAATTCGATGCTAAGATAGAGAGTGCCTCGCGGGTATTTTCAACTACAATCTGCCTTTCAAGTCCTAAATCCCGCTCAACGACAACGGCTAAAGCGCCTTTTTTTAAAGCTTCCTCCGCTTTTGTATGACCGTCAAAGCGCATTCCTTTAATGCACACAAATACACAACCATCCACCAACTCATTAGAGTTTGAAATGATGGCGGTAGCATTCCCATCTATGAAAGAGGGGTTATTGTTCTCTGATACGGTCTTTACACCTTTAAGAAGTGTTGAGAGCTTCATTAATACTACCTATGCCTTTCTATCTTAATCTGCGCACATTCATTATATTAAGGATTATCCTGTTTCATCATCTATTACAAATGTTACTTCTATAATCGTCCCCTTAGGCACTTCCTCACCTGATTCTATCGTTTGTGATACTGCCCTTGCCTTGTCATTTTGGACAGCGCCACCGGATAGCCGAATATTTAGCCCTGCATTTGTTATAGCAGTATTTGCCTCTAACAATGACATTCCCGTTACATCGGGTACTTTAGTCATGGCATCGTCCGAATCTTCATCGGTATAGATAATTACCGAACCATCCCTCGGTATCAATGTACCGCTAGATGGGAATTGCCTAATTACCTCGTCACCGTCACCAATCAGGATTGTATTAATGCCCGATGATGCAAGTTTTGCCTCGGCATTCATTCTATCTTCGCCAACGATATACGGAATTGCCACTTCTAGCTCTGCCAATTCCTCCTGCGTATATTGCGGGTACATTCCCAAATAAGGTAAAGCCTCTTTAAACACAGCCGATACAACCGGTGATGCTACTGCTCCACCATAGTATTGACCGCCTTTTGGAGTATCAACCATTACAAGCATTATAATTTGCGGATCATCGGCTGGAGCGAATCCGCAAAATGAAGATACATAATTGTTCTCATTTGTGATTATATCTTCGTCCTGCTTTTGTGATGTTCCACTCTTTCCGCCGATATTGTAGCCCTTTATGTATGCGTTATTCCCCTGATTTGTAGATACAACTTCCTCAAGGATACCACGCATAGCTAGAGATGTTTCCTTAGAAATTACCTGCCGCTTTATTTTCGGCTGGGATTCCATCATGACACGTCCCTCGGAATCTATAACTTTATCGACAACATACGGTGTGACAAGGTTGCCGCCATTCACAACTGCGGCAAATGCCGTTATCATTTGTATCGGTGTTATCTTATTACTCTGACCGAATGAGCAGCTAGCCAATTCAACCGGTCCCATTTTAGATTCTGGTACTGTTAGGCTCCCTGCCTCGCCCGGTAGATCTATTCCCGTTTTATCGGTGAATCCATATGATCTGAAGTATTTACTAAATACCGCCGCGCCGAGCCTTTGACCTATTTCAATATGGGCAGGGTTGCATGAAACAACTACCGCCTCCGTTAAGCTTACACTGCCGTGCCCTTGCGGTCTCCAGCAGCCGAATCTTGTGCCGGCTATATTAATTGAGCCACTGCAAGAGAATGAGTCCGATAGGGACACCTTGCTCTCTTCAAGTGCTGACGATACTGTTACGACTTTAAATACCGATCCGGGATAGTACAATTCCGTTATCGCTTTATTCTTCCACTGCGCCTCACGAAGAATTGCAGTTTCTTTTGAAATCATATCTTCATCGACGGATTCGTCTTCTTGTAATTTCTTAATATATGCCTGCTTATCCGGATCGTATATCGTGCCCGGATTGTTAGGGTCAAAGCTAGGTGAAGTAGCCATCGCCAAAATTGCGCCTGTGTTAACATCCATGATTATTCCGCTTGCACGATCCCTAACCTTATGTAATTCAACAGTGTTCGCTAGATTTTTCTCTAGGAAATGCTGAAGTACGCTATCAATCGTTAAAATGACGTCATTGCCACGTTTCGCATCATATACTTTTTCATATCTATATGGAACTTCATTACCACTTGCGTCACGTGCGGAAACACTCCTACCTGGGACACCTTTTAAGTAATCGTCATAATAAGCTTCAAGCCCATAGACACCGTCATTATCATAGTTCGTAAATCCAATTACATTTGCCGCTAGGCTCTCATTAGGATAATACCGCTTAGTCCCCTCCGTTCTGTAAATTGAACGAATTTTATTATCAACTGCAAATTGCATTACTTCGTCAGCTTTATCTTTGGGGACTTCCCTCTTTATTTCCTCATATTGATTATTCTTCTCTATCTTTTTAAGTATTGTATCTTTTTTTACATCAAGAATTTCACTGAGCCCATCGGCAATTAATTCCCTTTTACTATCTTCATTCTTGCGAATATCGGTAGGGGATATAAAAACCGTCCACACAGTGGCACTCTGCGCTAGGACTTTGCCGTTGGCATCGATTATGCTGCCACGATTAGCAGGTATTGGCATACTATTAAGTTGCTGATTATTTGCTATATCACGATAAAATGCACTATCACCTATTGAAATTCCCACTAAATTATAAACTATGTAAATAGTAAAAATGGCCAATACGGCTGCAACAACCCTATTAAGCCTTCTTTTCATTTTTAAAGTCGGAGCTAATTTTACACTACTTTTTTTCACGGAAGACTTACGATTATCCTTGCTTTGTGAATTCGATGTACGATAATCGTTCCTGCCTTTTCTCGCCATTAGCTCGCCCCCTATCTACTAATTGCTAGATTTTCATTTCTAGTACTACAATATGTTTATTCTCTAAAATCCTAGATATTCCAACAAGTCCTTAGCATTATCCTTTAAAGCTAGGATTGGACCTTTATTTTTCCCTTTATTATTAATCTCTATGACACTATCGCTCTTAATTTTAATATACTGAATTTGCGTTTTATCTATCCTTTGCATTCCCAATACATCGACTGCATAATCTTCAACATTTTTAAGCGACATATCACTATCAATTTGTGATTGTAGGCGCACTCCCTCACTAATCGCAGCATCAAGCGCCCTTTTCTCACTGGCTATCTGATTGTACGATTCGTTAATCATTACATGTGTATAAAGGATCGAACCACAAACTGCAATTGCAGACATAGCAGCAATAATACCTTTAAATGGGGATACTTTCTTCCTTCTTGGCTTAACTATTTTTAATTCGCTTGCTTTAGGACTTTCCTTAACGGCTTTTTCTCTTGCCTCAACATCGAATCTAGCTAAATCATACGCCAAATTTGTTTGCATTTTCATCGCTCCTTTTTAGTAAAGCATAATCTTTTATCATACTTATTTATAACTTTTCGAGTATTCTTAATTTCGCACTCTTACTTCGTGAATTTGCTTCAATTTCCTGCTGTGATGGCAGGATCGGTTTCCTATTCACTAGCTTTGCTTTTGGCACATTGCCGCAAATGCAAATTGGGAAATCGGGCGGACAAGTACACCCCTCACACCATGATGCGAATCTTTGTTTAACTAACCTGTCTTCTAATGAATGGAATGTAATTACGCAAATTCTGCCGCCTCTGTTCAGCCTCTTAAATGCTGAATCCAGCCCTAAAGATACGGCATCAAGTTCTTTATTAACTTCAATCCTTATCGCTTGGAATGTCTGCTTGCAAGGATTTTTACCTCGCCTTGCCTTTGCCGGCACAGATGCTTTAATAATATCTGCAAGCTGTGAAGTTGTTTTTATAGGTGCTTTCTCCCTTGCCTTACCTATTCCTGCGGCGATTGAGCGAGCGAATCTATCTTCGCCATATTCGAATATTATCTTAGCCAGCGCCGATACATCGTAAGTATTCACAACTTCCGCCGCCGACAATCCGTCCTTACTCATTCGCATATCGAGCGGTGCATCATGCTTATATGAAAATCCTCTTTTAACTTCATCAAGTTGGTGCGACGATACACCTAAATCAAACAAATATCCGTCAGCACAATCTATATCTAATTCATCTAACACCATTTCTATCTGCGTGAAATTTGCATCGACCACTTGCGCTATGCTGAATTCCTTCAATCTATCACTTGCGGCGATAATAGCATCGGGATCACGATCGATAGCAATTAACTTCCCATTTATGATATGTTTTGCTATTTCGCTCGAATGACCGCCGCCACCAGCAGTACAATCAATATAGATGCCGTTTTCCTTTATATTCAGCCCATTAATGCAGTCGTCTAACAATACTGGTATGTGTTTAAATTCCATTAGTTTTCTCCCCGGCGCCGCATTCGTACATCGTATAACTAAAATCCTAGCTCGTCCATCGCATTTTCAAGCATTGATGGTGTGATCTCTGCGCACATTTCTTCCCATTTAGCCTTATCCCAAATTTCCGCACGGTTGGATGCGCCAATTACCATTACATTCTGATCGATCTGCGCATATTCACGAAGAGTCGCCGGTATTAGGATTCGTCCTTGCTTGTCCGGCTCAACTTCGCACGCTCCAGAAAAGAAGAATCTCTGAAGAACTCGTCCTTTTGATAGCGGCATTTCTTTAATTTTAGTTTCAAGCACTTCCCACTCGTCTATTGGATAAACGAAAAGGCAGTCATCAAGACCTTTAGTTATAATAAATCGCTCGCCTAAAGCTTCACGCATTTTAGCGGGGAAGTTCATTCTGCCTTTAACATCAATATTATGGCTATACTCGCCGATTAACATACATTCCCCACTCCTTTAACTAAAATCTTCTGTGTATGATGCATTTTATATGCTTAATTTTAAGTAGAAAGTCTACGACACTCCACTTTTCTAAGTTATTAAAGTGAATCTAGGGATATCTAACCACCTATCACCACTTATCACCACACTAACAACATTATACACTTGAAAACCGTTATAAGTCAATATCAATTTCCTATTTGTGGGGGTAAAATCCATTGAAGTTTTTAATGCTTTTTTGTTTAAGTTGACGAAACATACGTGCTTTTACACTTTGTCAATATGCAATTGTCACAACGAAAGCACATTATATTGATTGCCCACTTGTCTCACATACAACATATAGTGTAAGTATGCTATATCAACATCTTTGGTCACAATTTTGTTTTTTCTATTTTAAAGGCCGAACATTGTAACTAAACTGTTAATTTTAGGTGCAACAAAAAACAGCCCTTAAAAATTAAGAGCTGTTTTTTATATCTCAATCATTATTCGGTTGTAGGAATCCAGCTTGTGTAAGCGTCTTTGTTATCTTTCATCCATTCTCTTGCTGATATAATTGGATCATCATCAATATTATCCTCAATTATCTCCATTAGACTGCTCAATTCCTCGT
Organism: uncultured Clostridia bacterium; assembly: GCA_938014915.1. Classification (GTDB taxonomy): domain Bacteria; phylum Bacillota; class Clostridia; order Oscillospirales; family Ruminococcaceae; genus JAAZLM01. The sequence continues at coordinate 4,770 of CALLQQ010000024.1, read as the reverse complement.
CGGTCATTTTGAAATTCTTTAAGAATTCCGCAACTTCCGGCATATCGTCGGCAAGTCCCTTACGTGCAATTGTATGCACGTGTTCAGCATCACCATATACATTTTTGGGATCGTCTAGAATCTTCAAGTCCCATCTTGAGAACTTCCAGTGGGGTGACCATCCTGTAACAACGATTGGTTCTTTTGCATCGATTGCCTTTTTAAGGGCTGCCGTCATTGTCGGTCCGCTACCTGGGATAAGTTCAAAATCTAATTCATACTGTTCAATTGCCGCCTCTGTGTTCAGCATTACGCCCGCTCCAGAATCGATGCCGACAATTTCACCGTTGAAGTCGCCCTTCTTATCGTTAAGCTCTTCAATGCTATTTATATCAACGTATTCGGGAACAACTAGTCCCAAACGAGCATTTTCATAGTTAAATCCTAAATCATCAAGATCGTCGCCGTATCTCTCCATATAGCTAGCATGCGTTGTCGGTAACCACGCATCTAGGAATGCATCTGTATTACCCGATGCCAACGATGTGAAAACTGGCGCCACATCGGCTAAAGTCATATCTACTTTATAGCCCATCTCATCTTCTAGTATTGCCGCCGCAAGATTCGTCATTGCGATACCTTCCGACCAATTAACATAACCTAGATTAACGGTACCTTTACTGCCCGCACCGTCTTCATCATCTCCTGCACAGGCTGTTAAAATACCTGCACTTAATACACTTACAATTACTAAGGCGACCGCCTTTTTAAAAAAATTCTTCATATCTAATCCTTTCATATTTCAAATCAAAAGTAACTTGTGTTCACTCTAAGTATCTTGACCGTTGAGGCCGTTATTTTTATTTCCTAGCTTTTGTGTAATTCTATCGAGTATCATCGCTAAAATTACAACAGCAAGTCCCCCCTCGAATCCTTGCCCAATTCTCATCTGGGTTATTCCTTTTAACACGACATCTCCAAGTCCCCTAGCACCTATCATAGATGAAATTACAACCATTGATAATGATAGCATTATCGTTTGATTGAGCCCGGCTAATATAGTGGGCATCGCTAGTGGAATCTGCACCTTAAACAACATCTGCCGTGAAGTCGAACCGAATGCTATTGATGCCTCCGTGACGTCCTCCGGCACTTGCCTTATTCCCAAACTTGTTAAACGAACAATCGGTGGCATTGCAAATATAATTGTTGCAACCACACCGGGAACCTTACCCAAGTCGAAAAAAAGCACTGCTGGAATCAGGTATACGAACGCTGGCATTGTCTGCATGAAGTCAAGTATGGGGCGCATTATAGCATTTACGACATTATTTCTTGACATCCAAATCCCAAGAGGAATACCGATGATTAACGCAATTAAAGCAGATGTAATTACCATTGCTAGTGTTTGCATTGTTTCCGCCCATAGCCCGATTGAATTAATTATAACAAGTCCTACAATCGAAAATATCGCAGTCCCTTTGCCGGCAATTCTCCATGCTATTAATGCAATGATCAATACCATTACATAGGATGGAACTATCTCAAATGCCCATTCAAATGCTGTCACTACCCATAGTAGTGCCGCCTTGATAGCCTGGAATACGGGCTCAAGATTAGCTGTTAGCCATTCAATAAAAATCTCCACATATTTCCCTATTGGTAATCTATACATCTTCATCCTCCTCTCCTAATATTCCCGACAGTACGGATACCCGAACAATTATACCTTGTAAAACCCCATCATCGTCCGCCACAACAATTGGGTATTTCGTATTAACTGCTAGCGGCAGCAATTCTTCAATAGAAGTATCGGGTGATACGGTATAGACATCTTTATCAATAATACTGTCTATATCATTACTCTCGGCCTTGACTAATTTCATTGCATCTTCAATAGAAATTATGCCTTTTAGCTTTCTTTGTCTATCTAGTACAAAAATGCTGGATATTCCGGCAGATCTCATTCTTCTTACGGCGACTCTTGCGCCATCTTTTGACGATATAATAGTATCGGGGTTTTTCATGATACTTGACGCCGTTACAACCTTTGCCCTATTGACATCTTGCACGAATTCCTTTACATAATCATCGGCCGGATCTGTCAAAATCTCCTCCGGTGTGCCGATTTGCATTATTTCCCCATCTTTCATTATTGCAATTCTATCGCCGATTCTTAATGCCTCATCTAGGTCATGCGTAATAAAAATTATAGTCTTTTGCATCCTAGATTGTAGTGTCATGAGTTCACTCTGCATCTCTTTTCTAATTAGCGGATCTAGTGCACTGAATGCCTCATCCATCAATAAAATATCGGGATCCGTCGCTAATGCTCTTGCGAGTCCTACTCGCTGTTGCATTCCACCACTCAATTGGGATGGATACATATCTTCATACCCTTTAAGACCGACCATTTCCAATGCGTCAATCGCCTTTTTGTCACGTTCTTCTATGCTTTTAGCTTGAATTTCAAGCCCGAACGCAACGTTTTCTTTAATTGTACGGTGAGGCAGTAAAGCAAAATTCTGAAACACCATTCCAATTTTCTTTCGGCGAATTTCTAGCAATTCCTTGCTATCGCTTTTTGTTACGCTCTGACCATCTAAGATAATGTCACCCGATGTTGGCTCGATTAGGCGGTTTATACATCTAACAAGCGTGGATTTTCCACTTCCAGACAGTCCCATTATGACGAAAACTTCGCCCTCTAATACCTCGAAACTTGCATCACGAACGCCAATTCCATGACCGGTATCTTTCAGTAATTGATCTTTACTGGCTCCGTTCTTAATTGCTTTTAGCACCCTTTTAGGATTAGGTCCGAATACTTTGTACAGATTTTTCACCTCTAATTTAACCATTTTATCACCATCCTTTCATTACCAAAACCTCTGTAAAACAAACTAAAGCCTATGCAAGAAACTTGCATAAGCTTCATATAATAGGTAGATTAACATTCGTTACAGGATTTTGTTTTCTCAGTGTTGCACACTAGTAAAACATAGCTAGGTTTTAGCACAACATCGTTCATTATATCCTATTTCCATCATTATGTCAAGGGCGAATCACCATAAAATGTAGAAATTCACTTCCCGTGCGTCATATTAGGGCGGCAATCCGCCGCATTATAACTACATACCGAATCGTAAAATAGATGGGAATTCTTATAGCGATTTTTGCATCGTAATATGCGGACAACCCTCATCTAAATAGGAATCGCCGATAGTGATGTATCCCATTTTTTCATAGAATTCTTTCACACGCACCTGAGCGGAAAGAACTGCCGTTCTAGCATTGTTTGATTTTGCTACTTCCTCAAGCTTCCCTACCAATATTCTTCCCAAATCCCTACCCCTATATTGTGGTAGCACTGCAATTCTCCCCAGGATATAGACGCCATCTTCCTTAGGGAATACCCTCCCCGTAGCGGCAGGATTCCCATTTATGGTGAGTAAAACATGTGTCGCACTTTCGTCGATGTCATCGAATTCAACTACAAATCCCTGTTCCTTTACAAAGACGATTTCACGGATTTTGCGGGCATCGTGCAATTTATCAAGTCCTTTTGCAACTTTATAATCTATCATATACCCATTCCTCTACAATATTTTTGTCTATTATAGCCCTATCCTATAAATAAGTCAATATGGATAAAGTGGGGGTTTTGCTCTATCCTTTTACTGAACCGCTAACAAGACCAGCATAAATATATTTTTGCAAGGATAGAAATATTACTAGCATCGGTATGATAGTTATTACTATTCCTGCAAATATTATCTCCCACTGCCCCCCATACGGGCCGATAAATCTATATAGCGCTGTCGATACAACGGCAAGATGTCCCGATGGCATATACAGTTGCGCAGTATAAAAGTCGTTGTATATGCCTACCATTTTGATAATCAATATCGTTGCTATTGCCGGCTTTAATAGAGGTAAAATTATCTGAAAGTAGATTCGTATATATGATGCACCGTCCATAATTGCACTTTCGTCAAGTGATATGGAGATGTTATTGAGGAACTGTATAAATATATAAATTGAAATAATATCTGTTCCTATATAAAGAACTATCGGTGCTAACATCGTATCCACAAGGCTTAATTTAGTTATTATCTGATATACGGTAACTTGCATCGAAATACTAGGAAGTAGAGTTGCTATTAAGAATAACCATTTCACAGTGGAAGAAAAATGGCTTTTGAATCGTTGCAATACAAATGCCGTCATTGAGCCGGTTAATATCGTTCCAAAGCAGGAAATCACAAGTATAATAATCGTGTTTTTCAACCCCAGTAGAACTTTGCCCCCAATGAATGCAGTTTTATAGTTATTCCACTCGAGTTTAGTTGGCAGAGTGAACACACCAGAATTGTAAAATTCCTGATGTGACTTAAATGATCCTAAGAAAACTACAATTAAGGGCACGACTACAACTATAACTGCGCAAAATAGCACTGCATATTTAAAGAATGTAACCAACGCAGAGCTTGTTTTAATCTTATTGTTCGGTTTTGCGGCGCCTGCTTTCCCCATATTATGTTTCCTCCCTAAATATCAATTTTTGTATCACAGTTACAATGATAATTATAATAAGTAATATAACCGCCATAGCCGATGCAAGACCAACCTTGTTGTATTTGAATGCCGTTTCAATCGTTTGTATTACAAATGTGCTTGTGCCAAATTTTCCCCCCGTCATAATATAGGGGATTTCAAACACGCTAATAGCACCTTTAATAGCTAGAATCATTTGCAAGCCTATTATCGGGCGAATGCTCGGGAATACTA
>CALLQQ010000023.1 GCA_938014915.1 uncultured Clostridia bacterium | reverse complement strand
GATAACGTGAATGTTGGCGATCTAGTACCAGTTGCCCTTGATGGATCGACATTGCCGGGCGGTAAAAAAATTAAAAGAGGCAAATTAAGAGGGGTCATGAGTTATGGAATGCTATGTTCGCTTGACGAACTAGGATTGACTATCAATGACTTCCCCTATGCAATTGAAGATGGAATCTTCATATTAAGTGACGATCCGGAACTTAAAGACAGCATTAAAATTGGGCAGGATATTCGGGAGGCTATCGGGCTTGACGACATCAAAGTTGAATTTGAAATTACATCGAACCGACCAGATTGCCTATCGGTGCTAGGATTAGCGAGGGAGGCATCGGCAACATTCGATACTCCTTTGAATGTGAGTGAGCCCAATGTGACGGGTGCGGGCGGCGATGTAAATTCGCATCTTGCCGTTGAAGTCGAGAATAAAGAATTATGCCCACGATATATAGCAAGAGTAGTTAAGAACGTGAAAATAGCGCCATCACCAAGATGGATGAGGGAAAGATTACGTGCGAGCGGCGTTCGCCCGATAAACAACCTTGTCGATATTACAAACTACGTCATGCTTGAATACGGTCAGCCTTTACACGCATTCGATTCAAGATATGTTGACGGTGCAAAAATTATTGTCAGGAATGCTAGGCATGGCGAGAAGATTATGACGCTTGACGGTGTAGAAAGAGAATTATCATCCGATATGTTAGTTATTGCCGATGAGAATAAGCCGATTGCCGTTGCAGGAGTAATGGGTGGCGAATTCAGCGGCGTTATGGACGATACCACAACTGTAATATTCGAGAGTGCAAGTTTCGACGGTGCTTCTGTAAGAAATACGGCAAAGAAGCTTGGAATGCGTACCGACGCATCAGCACGATATGAAAAAGGAATTGATTCATGCACCACGTTGCCGGCGATTATGCGAGCATGTGAATTAATAGAAGAGCTTAATGCGGGCGAAGTTGTCGATGGCATAATCGACAGGGATTCTTCAGATAAAACGAGGAAAAGGATAGCGCTAGATTCCCAGTTTATAAATTCATTTCTTGGTATAAAAATTAGTGAGCAGGAAATGATAGATATACTAAAGAAGCTTGATTTCGAATACAGTGGCGGCGATGTCATCGTGCCGAGTGTGCGCATTGATGTAGAGAGCGATGCCGATCTAGCCGAGGAGATAGCAAGATTATATGGATATGATAATATTCCGACAACGCAGCCACGGGGACTAGCACAGGCGAAATTGACGGACGAACAAAAATTCAAGAAGAAATTATCAAATATCATGCTTGGAATGGGCTATAATGAAATTATCACTTATAGCTTTATGAGTCCAAAGGCATACGATAAAATCAATTTGCCAAAGGATAGCGAATTACGCCGTTCGGTCACAATTTCCAATCCGCTGGGCGAAGATACGAGCGTGATGCGCACTACAACAATAGCCTCAATGCTTGAAATTTTATCGAGGAATTACAATAACCGCAATAAGAATGTGAAGTTGTTTGAACTTGCTACTCTATACGTTCCAAATGAAGAAAAAAGCAAATTGCCCGATGAGAGGGCGCAGTTAACGATAGGAATCTATGAGGATAATGCTGATTTCTTCACACTTAAAGGCGTTATAGAATCGGCATTAGGCGGTATGGGTGTAGAAGAATGTGATTATAATAGTTGCACTAACAACCCTACATTCCATACGGGCAGATGCGGGATTATAGCGAAGGACGGTAAAGAGATCGGCACATTCGGTGAAGTGCATCCGACTGTACTTGAAAATTATGATATTGGAACAAAAGTTTATGTTGCCGAGCTTGATATAGCGACGATAATGGATTTCTCAGTGACGGAAAAGACCTATCAACCATTGCCGAAATTCCCTGCTATTACCCGTGATTTAAGCCTAATTTGTGATGAAGGAATACCAGTCGCAAGTATCGAAAAAGCAATTAAAAAGGGAGCGGGCAAGTTGCTTGAAAATACCGAGCTATTCGATCTGTATAAAGGGGCGCAAATCGAAAAAGGCAAGAAAAGCGTGTCGTACTCTTTAACGCTGAGATCGCACGATTCGACATTAACCGACGATAGGGCGGATAAAGCTGTAAAATTAGTGTTAAAAGAGTTGGAGAATATCGGTGCGACGATAAGAGTTTAGCATTAAAAATTGCTTTTTTGGCATTAATACACTTGTTATATTGTCCGTAATAGTATATAATATAAGTGTATTAGTTATTTGACAAATGAGGGAGGCGTATAAAATGCATGAAAAGACAATGACATTTTCAGTTCATGAAGATAAGGAATGTGAAATGAAAAAAACATTGACTATTATTTATGATGCGTTGAAGGAAAAAGGATACAATCCCATTAATCAGCTTGTAGGTTATATTTTATCGGAGGATCCGACCTACATAACAACGTATAACAACGCAAGGAGTTTAATACGTCATATAGACAGAGATGAGCTATTACAAGTTCTAGTCAAAAATTATTTAAACGATTAATTTGCTAGATATACTAATTAAGCATTAAAATAATCCTAATATGACATTAACCTCACGACAAAATTGTCGTGAGGTTAATTTTTTCCAGAATAATCACTGCACAATTGAGCAAAATATATTTGTATAACAAAGATTGTTGCTTCAAATTTATACCTAGATGAAGTTGAGCAGATTTGATTTAAAGAGCTTTGTTATGATATTAGTAAATATGGCAACTAATTAGGAGGAAAAAATGAAGATTAAGTATTTTCTAATTGGTCTGGGACTGATGGTTTTACTTGTTGCGTGTAACAATAACGTTGACAGTTCCGACCATAACCAGAGTTTCGACATTACAGGTAACACTACAAGCAGTGCGACGGATAATGATGATAATGCAGCAGGAACAACGACACTCAGTGATATCGTACCCGATTTAACAGGCGATAATGATACAAATGGTACTGATAATACCGGCACTGATAACACTGGTACAGATGTTACTGACGATACCGTTGCGGCTATAGCACCCGAGGAGGGTGCTATAGCTTCTAATGCGTTATCCGATGATGAGATAGCGAAACTGCCAACAAAGAAGCAAGGATTCGGCGTGGGTAAGGCAACGGACAAAGATAATCGTCCTGAAGGACCGGTTGTAATGCAAAAAAGATATAGCAAATACGATGCACATTTTATTAAAGATAGCGATAAATGCATTTACTTAACTTTTGACGAAGGATATGAGCAGGGGTATACGGGCGATATCCTTGATACATTAAAGGAGAAAAAAGTAACGGCGACATTTTTCATCACCTATGATTATGCAAAGAGGAATGCCGATCTAGTTAAAAGAATGATTGATGAGGGGCATGTTGTCGGCAATCACAGTTATAGCCATCCATCAATGCCGACACTCAGCATTCAAAAAGCTAGGGATGAAATACAATTGCTCCACGATTATGTGAAAGAACAGTTCGCATATGAAATGTGGCTATTCCGCCCCCCAATGGGCGAATTTTCAGAACAGAGTCTAGCCCTAACGCAAAAGCTGGGATATAAATCGGTATTCTGGAGCTTTGCTTATGTAGATTGGAATGTAGATAACCAGATGGGTCGTAATGCGGCTTATAAAAGAGTGACCGACGGCACTCATGAAGGTGCAATTTATCTTCTTCATGCCGTGTCAAAAGATAATACTGACATCCTTGGCGATGTAATAGATTATTGGCATGAAAGAGGGCTAAAAGTAAAGGCATTTTCTTAAATACGTATAAATGGGATTAAATCCATGCAAAAGGTAAAAACAAACTAGTCAAAAGCAACAAAAAAAGCTCTTTATACTGCCGCAAGCAATGGAAAACGACAAACTTTATAAATAAATCGAGTTTTAAGCCAGTTCGTTATGTACATTTAGTTTTTTGATGTTATAATCACATTGTAAGAAAGAATGAAAAAAATTAAATGTGAGGTTAAAAAGATGGATATTTTTAACATTATTAGCATGGTAGGCGGACTAGCGTTGTTCCTGTACGGAATGACGATGCTTGGGTCCGGTCTAGAAAAAGTTGCTGGCGGTAAGCTTGAACAAATAATGCAAAAGCTAACTAGCAACATTTTCAAAAGCGTACTCCTAGGAGCAGTTGTAACAGCGATGATTCAGAGTTCATCAGCGACAACAGTAATAGTTGTAGGACTTGTCAACGCAGGAGTATTAAAACTTGGTTCCGCAGTTGGTGTTATTATGGGTGCCAATATTGGAACAACGGTAACAGGGCAAATTCTAAGACTAGGTGACATTGGGGAATCGGGCGAAGTTAATCTTTTTTTAAAGATACTTAAACCTACAACCCTAGCACCAATAGTGGCAATTATAGGTATCTTAATTTTTATGCTGGCAAAAAGGAGCCGCACAAAGAGCATCGGGGAAATTCTTCTTGGATTCGGTATTTTATTCAATGGAATGTTTGCCATGGAGGCGGCAGTTCGACCATTGAGCGAGTTGCCTAAATTTCAGGAACTTTTCTTAGCACTTTCAAATCCGGTATTAGGTGTTGCAGTCGGAGCAATAGTAACGATGATTATTCAGAGTTCATCAGCATCTGTCGGTATATTGCAAGCATTAGCAAAAACGGGCGCAGTAAGATATTCGGCAGCAATACCGATAATCATGGGGCAAAACATCGGTACTTGTATCACGGCAATACTTGCAAGTATTGGAGCTAATAAAAACGGTAAACGTGCAGCGATAATTCACTTATACTACAACGTAATAGGTACAATTTTATTCTTAATAGGAATTTACTCATATCAGCATTTTGTAGGATTCGGATTCTGGGATAGATCCATAAACATGGGAGGCATTGCAAACTTCCACACTATATTTAATATTATAACGACGTTGGCACTAATGGGCTTTGCTGGTTGGCTTGAAAAGTTAGCTAAATGGACAATTCAAGATGATAACGGACACGAAGAGGTTCCTGAAGGCGCCGTGCTTAATCTTCTTGATGAAAGACTTCTCAGTTCGCCATCGGTTGCTATTCAACATTCAAGATCTACAATTGAGCAAATGGCAAAATACGCACAACGCAATTTCAACGAATCGGTCAAGCTATTCAAAAAATATGATATTAAGGCGGTCGCCCGTATCAAAGAATATGAAGATATGATTGATAGAATGGAGGACAGGCTTAATAGCTACCTTGTTCAGCTGACGGGCCGCGAATTACCGAATGATGAGAGTGCGAATATTACATTCCTGCTACATCTTGTATCTGAATATGAGCGTGTCGGCGATTATGCTATGAATCTAACCGAACAAGCGAATATGTTGTTCGAGGAACAGGCGAGCTTCTCCGATCAGGCGCAGGCAGAATTCGATGTAATTACGGATGCAGTTGCAGAAATAATTGAATTATCAATACAGAGCTTTGTACGGAACGATTTAGATATTGCAAGATCGGTCGAGCCACTTGAAGAAGTGATTGACACACTTGAAGATAAACTTAAATCAATGCATATTGAGAGATTCAAGACCGGCGGTTGCAATGTTGATTCCAGCGTTATTTTCCTAGAGGCACTAACAAATTTAGAACGTATTGCAGACCACTGTTCAAATATTGCAGTATATATAATAGCTAGAAATACGGGCAGAGACTTTATAAATAGGCATGAGTATATAGAAGAAATGCATAGGGGTAAAAATATCGACTATAAGAGTGCAAGTGAAAAATTCAAGTCGAAATACCAACTTAACTAAATTTAAAAATAGCAAATCCACTCCATTATGGGGTGGATTTTTTGCGTCTTTGGAAAGAAAATTTTGACAACATTCGTCATAAGAACACTTTATTTTTAATTGCATAGAATGGTAGTGGGCACATCGCCCAAAGAATATAAAGGAGCATAAATTATGAAATTTAATACTGACGATTTTTCTGCTATGGATTTTATAAATAGTTTTGGTATGGAAAATAGTAATTTAGGACAATGCAATAATCAGGGCTCAAACACAAGCGGATGCCGATCCCGTTCATGCGGTTGCAGGCGAAGATGCAACTGCTGCCAGAGAGGACCGACAGGTCCGCAGGGTCCAAGGGGATGCCCGGGTCCGGCAGGTCCACGTGGACCTAGAGGGTTCCCCGGTCCGCAAGGTCCAACAGGACCACAAGGTATCCGTGGAATTGATGGACCGACAGGACCGCAAGGACCACAGGGCCCACAAGGACTACAAGGTATCGAAGGTCCGACAGGCCCAACAGGCCCACAAG
>CALLQQ010000022.1 GCA_938014915.1 uncultured Clostridia bacterium | reverse complement strand
CCTCTCTAGATGAAGAGCGAAATATAGTAAATTGCTAAGAGCAAATTCAATTAATACGGAAAACATATTATAATCACCTCTCATACAAAAGTATATGAATGTGCTGGCTTGTGTTATGTAGAGCAGGTAAACATGATATGTAATTTCCAATATATACATATATACCATAAATAAGCACATATGAAGGGCATTTTTAGCAAATGCTACCACAATACACAATACATACACAGTTAATATATAGATATTTAAAGAATATAGCTTGTTAATGTGGTAAACTAATTATAAGTACTATATTTTATATAAGGAGAGGGATATATTGAATTTATTTAAAAAGTTAAATTCGGCACTAATTGTAATCGTTTTACTACTTACATTTTCCCTGCCTGTTTATGCGGATCTATTTGCAGATGAAATAAATGAAGGGACAGGCACATACAATGTAGATGATAATAAAGGGAAGATCGAGTTCGTAAATGAATGGTCAATTAGTATTACGGGTAATAAAGAGAAATACATTGCCACAAGTGGCACTAGGGACGTAAAACTCACATTCACTGTTGAGGGTGTTTCCGATGACAAGAGCTACCGTGTAGAACCATTTATTTACTTCAATGATTACAATATGCAGGCATGGGCATCGGACGAATGGGAGAAATTCGGGGTGGAAGATCCTGCGTTTGACGTTGATAACGACGGGGAGTATTCCGTTATTTATCCTACTGGGCAACTAATTGATTACTTTTCAATGCAGGATTACAAAACAGTAGTCAACATCTCAGACATTGGGTTCCAGTTCATTGAATATGACAAAGGCCTAGTAGTTAAATTTGTTAGCTTAGAAGACATTGTTGAAGATGCCGATGCAGCAGCAACGACCACAACATTAGCCGAGAGTAAGGAAACAACAACTACCACCGCAAAAAAAGTTAACAGTAAAAGCGATGATGCAGATGAGCAAATATCGAACGGCACGAAGGTATATTTATATCTAATCGTAGCAGTTGCGGTCATAATTGTTGGCGCAATCGTGATTATTGTAATAAGCAAAAGAAAAAAGCGTTTTTATTAAACGTAACTGAAAACTAAAATATCAACAGTAGCCAAATTCCAGGATGAAAAATCTGAGGGCAATAGCCTGAAAAGCGCTTACTGGATATTGAAATTGATGTAGAAGAATAACCACCATCATAATTGATGGTGGTTTTCATGTCTGGAAGTCATTAGTGCCTTGTTTGTGTAAATCTATTGAAAAAGTAGTTTGCACTTGGTACCATGCTTCAATTGTGCATGGGAACTTCTTATTTATCAGCCTTAAAAATTATTTTTGTTTTACCGAATAAGTCCGGTTCAAAATGTATTTCAATACATTTCCAGTCCTTGCTTACTTCATAACCTATTGAGCCTTGCATTTTCTTACCTGCCGCAATCGTGCCATCAAGCCCCTTATCACCAATGACAGCACTGAAGCTCTGGTCGACGTCATAATCATCTGCATATGCTTCAAATGAAAGCAACGAACTTACAGATACATCTTCATCAGATTCGTTTTCTATTAAAAATTCGCAATTCAAATACACCATACCGTCACTTGGATTCAAATATTCACTGCCGGTATGTTCCTTTACGTCGACGAGAGTATAATGCACATCTTTATATTCAACTTTTTCACCTATACCGAATTCAGTTTGCGCATTCTCGTCTTTGCTCTTGTCATCATTCGTTCCCTCATCATTTTTGTCATCATCCTTATCCGATGCATCTTGACTCACTTCACTAGCAATTGAACTGTCGTCCGAATCCACGGGCTTCGGTGGATCTGCATCTTCAACACACCCCGTTAGCACTATGATAGCGCCTATCGATAGCGCCAAAAGCTTAAAAAAATTCGTCATTTCTTTTTCCTCCTAAAGTTATAATTTATATAAACTTATGTCAAGCACAAGCTTATCATCTAATATAGCTGGAATTCCTCCGTAATAGTGAAAAGTCCCGTAAAGCTATCGAAGTCGCAACTTGTCCGCATTGCATATATTTACCAGTAGCTTCGAAATTGCACATCGATTACTTAATTTACTCGAAATTAGATGTTAGCATAATTATAACATAGACGGAATGCAAAAAGTGTCCCACCGAATGTTAAAGCCACTTTTTAATTAAAATTGTCAATATCGGCGGGAATCAGCTAATATTGTCTTGAATGTGATAAGGGCAGAAAACAAAATAGCGGATTCAATTCTATTGTAAATGGCAAAATGTCGCACAACAAACAATGCGGTTTGCAAGATCTCTAAATCTTGCAAACCGCATTGTTATTGTCTATTCAATGGTGAAGATGAGTGGACTCGAACCACCGACCCCCTGCATGTCAAGCAGGTACTCTAACCAGCTGAGCTACACCTTCATATTTGGCGGAGAGTTAGGGATTCGAACCCTAGGTGGGTTGCCCCACACAACATTTCGAGTGTTGCACCTTCAACCGCTCGGACAACTCTCCAACAAAGCATTATTTTATAGCGCCTAATTATTATACCAAATTCCGATATAAAATGCAAGGCTATAATAAAAATATTTTACACGAAATAATAGAAAAGAATAATTTAAAAAACTGTCTTTCATAAGAATGTGAAAGACAGTTTTCATATACTTCATTGTAATGCTACTTAGCCGTTTCGTCACTGCCTGCAATTTCCTTTATAGAAGTTGCAAGACCAGCAAGCCCCTGTATCTGTGATGGAATAATAATCTTTGTAGCCTTACCATCAGCAGCTTTTTCAAATGCCTCAAGACTCTTGATAGCAACTACGCTATCGATAGGATTGGCAGCATTCAATAGATCAATTCCCTTAGCGATCGCTTGTTGCACCAATAGGATTGATTGAGCTTCACCCTCCGCCTCGGTAATTTTCTGCTCTTTAACACCTTGCGAGCGTAAAATCAATGCTTCTCTGTCGGCTTGCGCATTAAGGATTTCAGATTCTTTACGTCCTTCAGCCTCTAGGATTCGGCTCTGCTTCTCTCCCTCAGAAACAAGTATCTGGCTCTTCTTGCGACCCTCAGCCTGTAAGATAGCTTCACGTCTTTCACGTTCCGCCTTCATTTGCTTTTCCATAGCATCTTGAATTTCACGTGGCGGCAGGATATTCTTCAATTCAACACGATTGACCTTAATTCCCCATTTATCTGTAGCTTCATCAAGA
>CALLQQ010000021.1 GCA_938014915.1 uncultured Clostridia bacterium | reverse complement strand
TGAATATCGTCATATAAAAATGGAGCCCGAATTCGGACTCCATTTAATCTATTAAGTTATCTGCAACAATCACGTCTGCAATTGCATTGGTTGCGATTGGCCTCCTCCTGCTGCTGGCAATACTTTCTCGGTCTGCAAATGTTTCTATCAGGCTCGCAACATCTACATCTGTGCTTGCGGCGGTCATTACAGCAACATAGTATCGGGAATAAAATTCCTAACATAAAATTCACCCCCTAATTTAAGATATGCTAGTACTGGGATTTTTGTTACTAAAGGAGGCAAATTTAGTTTTAATGTCGAAACTCAAATAAGCGACTGCATAGATAAACCAAAACCACGATAACATTAATGTTATCGTGGTGGATGTGGTGAGCCATCGGGGATTCGAACCCCGGACGCCTTGATTAAAAGTCAAGTGCTCTACCGACTGAGCTAATGGCTCACAAAAAGATTTACTCTTTTGATGCTTGTTTATTATATCAAAATTATTATGCGGTGTCAATGCTTTTTAATAAAGAACTTGTCCTTTTTATATTTTGTACTATTTTGAACAAATTATGCGATTATTTTTGTTGCAATAGCTACTAGATGCCCCGAAAAAGCCGTACCGTGATGGCACTTGCGATGAATCCGGCAAAGCCCGCAGTGATTGCCGCCGCCAAACATTGCCGTGGTTTCGTCACCTTAGTAACGCCGAAGTAAATCGCAATAGTATAAAAAGTCGTTTCGGTCGAACCCATTAAAACGCTTGCCACTCTGCCAATAAAGCTATCGGGACCATGTTCACTGAGAACGCCCTCAAAAAGAACGAGTGCGCCGCTCCCTGATAGAGGGCGAAGTAATGCTAGTGGTACGCATTCAGGTGGGAATCCTATCGCTGATGAAAGCGGCGATAATGCGTACGTCAACACATCTAATGCGCCCGATGCTTTGAACATTCCCATGCAGGTCATGAGTGCTACAAGTGCCGGCAATATCTTGACTCCTATCATTAGGCCGTCTTTTGCGCCATCAAGGAATTCGTTGAATACGTCGACGCCTTTAACAAGCCCATGTATCAAGATGAATGAAATCATTAGAGGTATGATAAAATCAGTTAATTTCATCTTTACTCCTTCCTATTTTCAGTAGTATTATTTTGTGAATCTTCTTTCAGCCCAGTTTTTCTAAAGGCGAGAACGATAATAACCGCCGATATCACTGAAAATACCGATGCTAACAGTATTGCAGGAATAATCTCAAAAGGTGATGCCGATCCATGCTTTAATCGCAGTGCCGCTATTGTGGTCGGAATTAGCTGAATACTAGCCGTATTGATGACAACTAGCATCACCATGTGATTACTTGCGGTTTTTCTCCCTTTATTCTCTTTCTCCAGTTCGCTCATTGCCTCAAGTCCGAGCGGTGTCGCAGCATTCCCGAGTCCTAGCAGGTTTGCCGTCATGTTCATCGATATTGCATGGAATGCCTTGCTATTGGGATCCAGCCCCTTGAATAGCAGTTTCGCAATTGGGCGGAATAGACGTGTGATGAAATTAGTAGCGCCCGATTTGACGGCTACATTCATCAGTCCGCTCCATAATGCCATTACCCCAATTAAAGATATAAAGAGCGTCACCGCTGTCGTGCATTCTTCCAATGCGGCATTAGTGACTTCTGACATCTGTCCATTCATGATGCCGAATACTACCGACAAAAGAATGATGGCAGAAAATACCCACTTCATCATGTTTTCATCACTCCTTTACTAAAACGTTGTTTGGGGCTATATTTTACTTAAATATTTAGGTTCGGGGCTTTATTTTCTTAAAATTTAAAAATAGATTAAGTAATTTTATTTGCTAAAATAACATATAACTACTTATTCACACTATATTTACATGAAATTCGAGTTTTTATGCGTACATTATTTGACAATTATCAAATAATGTGGTACTATTTAATTGCCGATGAAAGATAAAGTCAAAAAGCCTTTATTAATCAACTTTGGCACGCTATACATATTACATAGCACAAAAGAATTATAAAGGGTAAGGAGGTTAAAATTATGAAATCAACTGGAATCGTAAGAAAAGTAGACGAGCTAGGTAGAATTGTTCTCCCGATCGAGTTGCGTAGAACACTTGATATTGCAGAGAAAGATTCACTAGAAATCTATGTTGACTCAGAGCAAATTATTCTTAAGAAGTATTTGCCAGCATGTATTTTCTGTAATAACGCATCCAATGTTATCGTTTACAAGAACAAGAACATTTGCAGCGAATGTATAGAAGACATGAAAGAGACAGTTTAACCCGAATTAAATTATTCCTGAATAGAAAAAGGCAACCCTAACGGGTTGCCTTTTTCTGCTCTTTTTTAATTTATAGAATTGAGCGTTTAACATACTTTGTATGTAGGAAATCATGCGCCTTTTCAGATCCTGGCTCACCGAGGTAATCGGCATAGAGCTGCTGAATGTACGGATTGTCATGCGATTTCCTATACTTACCGCCTGCATCCTGCTTATATAGAGCCTTTGCACGCAGAGTTGATAAGTCAGTGAAATTACGAACTGATGATGGTTGCGTCGGTTGACCTCCACCATTGACGCACCCGCCAGGGCAGCCCATTATTTCAATGAAGTGATATTCTTTTTCGCCCGCTTTGATTTGATCAAGCAGTGTTCTTGCATTTGCAAGACCGGATACGACGGCAACTTTCACATCGAGACCATCAACATTATATGTTGCTTCTTTAATGCCCTTTGTGCCACGTACTTGCTCAAAGTCTAAATGGTCTAACTCTTCGCCAGTTAATTTCTCCACGGCAGTCCTAAGAGCAGCCTCCATAACTCCGCCCGTAGCGCCGAATATTACACCAGCACCGGAACCTAGTCCTAGCGGATGGTCGAATTCTTCATCGGGTAGTTTTGTAAACTCTATTCCTGCACGTTTAATCATTCGTGCTAACTCCCTAGTCGTGATGGAAATATCAACATCCGGATAGCCTGAAGCATCTTGATTATCCCTGCCTATCTCAAATTTCTTTGCTGTACATGGCATTACACTTACAACTACCATATCCTTTGGATCGATGTCGAATTTCTCAGCATAATAGGTTTTTATAACAGCACCGAGCATCTGCTGCGGCGATTTACATGACGATAGATTATCCAGCATATCGGGGTAGTAATGTTCACAGAACTTTATCCAGCCAGGCGAACATGATGTTATCATCGGTAGAACACCGTCATTTTGCACTCTATCTATGAATTCGGTTGCTTCTTCCATGATAGTTAAATCAGCGGAAAAGTCCGTATCGAATACTTTGTCGAATCCTAGCCTCCTAAGAGCGGATACCATCTTGCCTTGAACATTGGTGCCGATTTCCATATCGAATTCTTCACCGAGTGTAGCGCGGATTGCTGGTGCAGTTTGAACGACAACATGTTTGCTATCGTCAGCAAGTGCTTCCCACACTTCGGCAGTATTATCTTTTTCGGCGAGGGCGCCAGTAGGGCATACAACGATGCATTGACCGCATGAAACGCAGCTTGTATCAGCAAGCCCCATATCGAATGCACTTGCAATATCGGTTGAGAATCCTCTATTGTTAGCGCCGATTACACTAACTCCTTGAATAGTGTCGCACATCGCAACGCAGCGACGGCAGAGGATGCACTTATTATTATCACGATACATATGAGCAGCACTATCGTCGATTTCATATATATTGTTCTCACCGTCGAAAATTGCCTCATCATCTACACCTAATTCATGTGAAAGTGTTTGCAATTCGCATGAACCACTACGCACGCATGAAAGACAACGTCTATCATGTGTTGATAGAATTAGCTCAAGTGTTTGACGGCGTGAATTTAGCACCAATGGTGTATTTGTATAAATCTCCATACCTTCGTTAATTGGATGCACGCATGAAGCGACAAGGCTCCTTGCTCCTTTAACTTCAACTACACAAATGCGGCATGCTCCAATTTCATTAATATCTTTTAAATAACATAATGTTGGGATGTTAATGCTAGCAAGTCGTGCTGCTTCAAGTATGGTGGAGCCCTTAGGTGCGCTGATGTCAATGCCATTTATCTTAATATTTACTTTTTCCATTTAACTCACTCTCCTTACCTTACAATGATAGCACTAAAGCGGCATTTCTCAACACAAGCACCGCATTTTATGCACTTATCTTTATCAATAATATGTGGTTCCTTAACTTTGCCAGTAATAGCGTCAGCTGGGCAAACTCTTGCACAGGCGGTACAGCCGATGCATTTATCTTCAATGATTTCATATTGCAACAAGTCTTGACATACTCCAGCTGGGCATTGCTGTTGATTAACGTGAGCTTCATACTCATCGCGGAAATATCTAAGTGTCGAAAGAACGGGGTTCGGCGCCGTTTGTCCAAGTCCGCATAGTGAATTTTGCTTAATATATTCACTAAGTGTAACAAGTCTGTCAAGATCTTCTGGAACGCCATTGCCGCTTGTAATTTTTTCAAGAAGTTCGTACAACCTCTTTGTTCCGATGCGGCATGGAACGCACTTTCCGCATGATTCTTCTACCGTGAATTCAAGGAAGAATTTTGCGATATCGACCATACAGTCATCTTCATCCATTACGATAAGTCCGCCCGAGCCCATCATTGAGCCAATTTCAATAAGATTATCATAATCGATCGGTATATCTAGGTGGGATGCTGGTATACAACCGCCGGACGGTCCACCAGTTTGTGCCGCTTTAAAGGTCTTGCCGTCGGGGATTCCACCACCGATCTCCTCAACTATATCACGTAAAGTTGTCCCCATTGGAACTTCAACAAGTCCAGTATTATGTATCTTACCACCAAGTGCGAAAACTTTTGTACCTCTTGATTTTTCCGTTCCCATTGATTTGAACCAATCAACACCGTTGAGGATAATCTGTGGAATATTCGCATAAGTTTCCACGTTGTTTAGGATAGTCGGCTTGCCAAAGAGTCCTTTTTGTGCTGGGAATGGTGGACGTGGTTTTGGTTCACCTCTATTTCCTTCAATTGAAGTTATCAATGCAGTTTCCTCACCGCAAACGAATGCGCCCGCCCCAAGCCTAATTTCAACATTAAAGTTGAAGTCAGTATCGAAAAGATTCTTCCCGAGCAGCCCATATTCATTCGCTTGATCAATTGCTATTTGCAAGCGGTGAACGGCAATTGGATATTCCGCACGAACATATACATATCCTTGATCGGCACCAATTGCATAGCCGGCGATAGCCATTGCTTCAAGCAGTGCATGCGGATCCCCCTCAAGCACGGATCTATCCATGAATGCGCCAGGGTCACCTTCGTCAGCGTTACAGCATACATATTTCTGATCCGATTCATTTGCACGGGCAAGGCTCCATTTAACTCCGGCTGGGAATCCTCCGCCGCCCCTACCACGGAGTTCACTCTCTTTAATAGTATCAATTACTTCTTGAGGTGTCATCTCGGTTAAAACTTTGCCAAGAGCAGCATAACCATCATATGCGATGTATTCATCAATACATTCAGGGTTAATTACACCACAATTCCTTAGAGCAACTCTCTTTTGCTTTTTATAGAAGTCAGTTTCATTAAGCGATTTTATTCCATCATCAGTGATAGTTTCATTATAAATAAGACGCTCAACAACTCTACCTTTTAGCAGGTGTTCAGAAACAATCTCAGGGATATCATCTGTTGTAATCATCGAATAGAACGATCCCTCTGGATAGATAATCATAATTGGACCAAGAGCGCAAAGACCAAAACAACCAGTTTTGACGACTTGAACCTCATTAGATAGCCCGTTTTTTTCGATCTCCTCATTTAAAGCAGTGATTAATTTTTCACTGCCGGAGGAAGTACAGCCTGTTCCACCACAGACTAAAACGTGTGAACGATACATATTCTCTTTCCTCCTTTATTTATCCATTACAGTATTCAATGCGTACTTAGCAATAGGAACTCCACGTTCAACATGTTGTTCAAAAACTTCCCTTGCTTTGTCAGCATCCATATTGATATAAGTAACTTTTTCTTCTCCAGGGATTGTAACTTCAACAATTGGTTCATATTGGCATATTCCAATACAGCCCGTCTGCGTTACAGTGACATCGGTTAAATTGTTTTGTGCGATTAGGTCAACAAATGCCGAAAGAACAGGGCGTGCACCAGCGGCGATACCGCAGGTAGCCATTCCCACAACTATTCTTGTCTTATCCTCTTCATCGTGGCGAAGACCAAGGTTAGCTTGCATTTTATCTCTAATCGCTTGCAACTCTGCTAATGATTTCATATAATTCATTCCTTTCAATTAAATGAGTGCTAAACATTGAACTTAAATTTCTTATCAACTTCACTTTTATTCTCTGTTAGATATTCCTTTATATATAGTGATACCTGCGCACTATTTAGGGGGATACCTTGCAGGATTTTGCGAAAATCCCTTGTATCAAGGGCGAAACCCTCACCATCAATTTGATACCGAAAGTAGAAATCCATATCCGGATTCGTTACTATCAGCGAATGTAAAGTGTCGGTAATATTGCCGAGCGGCATCCTATCAATATGGGTAAGTGCGAATTCAGCACGGACAGATGTCCCTTTGCCGATTTGCGATTCAATCCGGAAATTACCGCCCGCATTAATAGCAGCCATCTTAAATAATGGTATACCAAGACCAACTTCACGCGTTGTTCTAGTAGTGTAGAATGGATCCTCAATTTGCCAAAGTATATCTTCGCTAATTCCACTACCATCATCTTCAATGCTAATCGATAATCTATCATTAGCCGAATCGGCAGTAATGATAATTTTAATTAGAGAAGCACCAGCACTAATGGAATTCTCTACAACATCAAGAATATTAAGTGATAATTCCTTCATGGTCGATTAATCTTTGTATTTAGCTAGAATCTTATCGACGTCTTCAATATTCAAGCGACCGTAAACTTCTTCATTAACTGTAATTACAGGTGCAAGACCGCAAGCACCAATGCAACGGCACGGCTCAAGTGAGAATTTCCCGTCGGGCGTACATTCGCCATTTGCTATACCAAGTTTTTCAGAGAATTTGTTATATATTTCGCCAGCGCCTTTAACATAGCAAGCAGTTCCTAAACATATAGCTATCTTATATTCTCCTTTTGGATTCAGTGAAAATTGAGAATAGAAAGTTACCACGCCGTAGATTTCTGCTAGTGGTATTCCAGTTTTCTCTGAGATAATCGACTGAACTTCAATTGGCAGATAGCCATAGATTTCCTGAGCTTCTTGCAAAATGGGCATTAATGCTCCCGCATCACCTTTATGCTCCTCAATCGCTTTGATGAGCATTGCTTCCTGATCCGCTGTTCCATTGAAAGGAATGGCAGTTTTTGTCTGGGACATGTTGTTTCCTCCTCGTATTATATCAAGGTCAATTAACACCGCAAGTTAATGCGGCAAGCCGACTTTGATAAATAATTATCATACGAAGATAATTATAGCATATCAATACAAAAAAAGCTATATCTTTTTTTGTATTTTAGCAAGATTACGCTATGGAACTTATTAAAAGAACAAAAACCCGTATTTTATTAATAAAAACGATAATTTTAATATACGGTCGCATCGTTTTTCATGAAAAGGGCATATATATTTAGTGATAATGCACAAAAAATCTAAATACACTATACGAATTTACTATTGAATAGAGAAAAAAATAATGGTATAATTTATGTATTACGTGGATTAAGTTGTGTTGAAGGAGAGTTTGCATGACTATTGACAATATTAGAGAGATTCTGGAATGTGAAGTGATATGCGGTGAAGAACATCTTGAGAGCGATGTTCACACAGCTTGCGGATCCGATATGATGAGCGATGTTCTCGCCTTTGTAAAGGATCAGGCGGTATTGCTAACAGGTCTTGTTAATTTGCAAGTTGTTCGCACTGCTGAAATGATGGACATTATTTGCATAGTTTTTGTTAGGGCGAAGATGCCTGATGAAAACATAATCGAATTTGCCAAAGAGAAAGGAATTGTCCTCTTATCGACGAATTATAGAATGTTCGTCGCCTGCGGCAAATTATATGAAAAAGGGCTCGGTGGAGGTGAAAGAATTTGAATTCACTTGAGTTAAGGTATACAGTCGATTCGGAGGATTTCACCCTAGCGGGCGATGCGGCAAGCAGAATTAAAAAGAAGCTTAAACGCATGGAGCTCAGCCCCGACATAATACGCCGAACATCAATTTCGCTATATGAGGGCGAAATTAATATGTTCATTCATGCAAGTGGCGGTGAAATTATCGTCACGGTATCAAGCGATGAAATCGTGATGAAACTTATCGATAGGGGGCCCGGCATTGAAGACGTCAAACTAGCAATGCGGGAAGGATATTCCACTGCTCCCGATAATGTGCGTTCACTCGGATTCGGTGCTGGAATGGGACTGCCGAATATGAAGAAATATACCGATGAGCTAGAGATTGAATCCGAAGTCGGTGTAGGTACGACAGTAACAATGAAGATTTATATAGACTAGTAAATATACTATATATAAGGTATAGGAGGTGTAGATATGGATACCTTTTTCCATTCGGTGCATTTAGAAAGTGACTTGTGCAAAGGTTGCATTAATTGCATCAAACGTTGCCCGACGGAGGCAATTCGTGTACGCAATGGCAAGGCGCATATTATCAAAGAATTCTGCATTGACTGCGGTGAATGTATCAGGGTTTGTCCGCATCATGCGAAAAAGGCAACGTTCGATAGTTTTGATGTTCTCGACAAGTATAAGCACACTGTCGCCCTACCAGCACCGTCACTATACGGGCAATTCAATAATCTTGAAGATATAAATATCATCTTAAAGGGGCTTATCGACATCGGATTTGACGATGTGTATGAGGTTAGCGCAGCAGCAGAAATGATATCGGAATTGACACGTGATTATATTAAGAACCACGAGCATAAACTGCCCGTGATAAATTCAGCATGCCCATCGGTAGTGCGGCTTATCCGTGTGCGATTCCCCAATTTGATAGATCTGCTATTACCTCTTAAAACGCCGATGGATCTAGCGGCATCACTAGCTAGAAAGCGAGCTGCCGAAAATACGGGGCTTAACTCCGATGAAATTGGCATCATCTTCATCTCACCATGCCCGGCGAAGGTGACTTCCGTATATTCGCCTCTAGGAAGTGATAAGTCCGAAGTTGATGCTGTTATAGGAATGAGTGAAGTGTATCCTAGGCTTGTTCAAGTTATGAAACGCACTGATGAAAGTGCCGATAGTGAAGAAGATAATTACATCATGTCGGGGAAGATCGGCATAACATGGGGGGAAAGCGGCGGTGAAGCCGCTGGCGTGTTAAGTGATAGCTATCTTGCCGCCGATGGAATTGAAAATGTAATACGTGTGCTTGAAGATATTGAAGATCAGAAACTCCCCAATTTAGAATTCATAGAGCTGAATGCTTGCAGTGGCGGTTGCGTTGGAGGCGTTCTAGCGGTGGAAAATCCATATATTGCAAAGGCAAAAATTCATAAGCTTAGGCGATACCTGCCTGTTTCGCTTAATCGCCTTGAAGGTAAAGTGCCCGATAAGGCTTATTGGGACACAGATGTTGAATATCAGCCCGTATATAGACTTAGCCAAGATTTAGATGAATCCATTAATTTAATGGCGGAAGTTGAGGAACTGCTCAGCAGATTACCGGGACTTGACTGCGGTTCATGCGGTGCGCCATCTTGCAAGGCTTTGGCAGAAGATGTTGCTAGGGGAATCGCAAAGGAGAAGGACTGTATTTATATCTTGCGTGACTACATACATAAATTGTCCGACGAAATTTCAAATTAAGGGGTGGGATTATAATGCAAATAAGTGAGATTGCCCGTGAATGCGGCTTTACGATAATTAATCGTGGTGAAGATATAGAGGCGAGATCCGTATACTGCTGCGATTTACTCAGTATTGTAATGAGCAATGCGCCCGAGGGTTGTATTTGGTTTACAGTAATGGGGAATGTTAATTCAGTAGCAGTCAGCGTTCTATCCGACATTGCCTGTATAGTGTTGGCGCATGGTTCATCACTTGATGAAGATGCTATGCAAAAAGCGCAAGAGCAAAATGTATGGATATTGCAAACAGCCCTACCGATATTCGATGCTGCCGATACCGTAAATAGGCTAATCAATGCTTAAGTTATCGTATGATCTGCACATTCATTCATGTTTATCACCATGTGCGGAAGATGACATGACACCGAGCAATATTGCCGCAATGGCGGCACTTAAAGGACTTGACATTATAGCTATTGCCGACCATTGTTCGGCGAGGAATTGCCCCGCATTATTCGAAGTAGCTAAGCAGTATGATATAATTCCAATAGCAGCAATGGAGGTTAGCACACATGAAGAAATCCATTGCCTATGCTTAATGCCAACACTGGAATCGGCACTAGAGCTTGATGGGATTGTGTATTCACGGTTGCCCGCAGTTGAGGACAAAAAGGGCATTTTCGGCAAGCAATTAATTGTAGATAAAGATGAGAACATTATTGGCAATGTCGCACATCTTCTATGGAATGCAACGTCAATTGGAATTGATGAATTGCACGATACCGTGCGTTCACTTGGCGGAATGTTAATTCCAGCACATATTGATAGGAAGAGTGCGTCAATAATATCACAGCTAGGATTCATACCGCCGGATAGCGATTTCACTTGTGTTGAAGTAAAGGATATATCGAGGATACCCGAACTTGCAAGTGCAAATCCTATATTAAAAAAGATGAATATAATAACGAATTCAGATGCCCATTCGTTAGGTGAAATAAATGAGGCGGTAAACTTCATTAATGTGAAGTCAAGAAGAATTGAAGATATATTCCATGCGATATCACAGCCGAATACGGCCCTGAATTCTATAAATTCGTAAAGGGATTAAATTCGACAACTTTTTATAGCAACACCATTGACAATAAGGCGAATTTGTTGTATAATCACTTTAGCACATAAAAGCTTTAAAGCAGTTGGTGCAAAAAGCGTTAAAGCAGGAGAGTTGAGGGGGATTTAAATGACAAGCTGGATAATGCTAGTGATTTACTTTATCGTGATGGTATCAATCGGGATTTATGCACATCACAGAACTAAGAATGTTGAAGACTTCGTACTTGGGGGCAGGACTGTCGGGCCGTGGTTGACGGCATTCGCATACGGAACGTCGTATTTTTCGGCGGTTGTATTCGTCGGATATGCAGGACGATTCGGCTGGGATTATGGTATATCCGCAGTCTGGATCGGTATAGGGAATGCATTTGTTGGTAGTTTAATGGCATGGGTTATTTTAGGTAAGCGAACCCGTACAATGACTAAACATCTTAATGCATCGACAATGCCGCAATTCTTTGAAAGAAGATATAATTCAAAGGCGCTTAAAATTGCATCGGCGGCGATTGTCTTTATCTTTTTGATTCCATATACGGCATCAGTATATAACGGTCTTTCAAGATTATTTGAAATGGCATTCAATATAGACTATACTATATGTATTATAGGCATGGCAGTCCTAACAGCAATTTATGTAATTCTCGGCGGCTATATGGCGACTGCTATTAGCGATTTTATACAGGGGATTATCATGCTCGGCGGGATTGCGGCAGTAATAATTGCAGCACTTGCATCTAAGGGTGGATTTTTCTCAGCCATGACGCAATTGTCGGAGGGGGTAAGCACCACGCCGATTACTGAGGGGATGCAGGGCGCATATGTATCAATCCTTGGTCCTGATCCATTCAATTTGCTAGGGGTAGTAATACTAACTTCTCTTGGCACATGGGGATTGCCGCAGATGGTACATAAGTTCTATACAATTAAAGATGATAAGTCTATAAAAATCGGTGCGACGATTTCAACGATTTTTGCGCTTGTAATTGCTGGCGGCTCATATCTACTTGGCGGCTTCGGTAGAATATTCGTTGACGAAGCGGATATTGCAATAGAGGGTACAACGAAATTATCATATGATATGATAATACCTAAATTGCTTGAAACATCTCTACCCGATATTCTAATCGGTATCGTAGTTGTTCTAGTGTTATCGGCATCAATGTCGACGTTATCGTCACTTGTGTTGACGTCAAGTTCTACTCTAACACTTGATTTTATTAAGCCATTCGTATTAAAAAATATGAACGAGAAGAAACAAGTCCTAACAATACGGGTTTTCATTGCATTCTTCATATTATTATCGGTGATTATTGCAGTTAATCCGAATACATATATTTCTACCTTAATGTCGATTTCATGGGGAGCATTAGCTGGGGCATTTCTTGCGCCATTTGCATACGGATTGTTCTGGAAAAGAGTCACAAAGGCGGCTGTATGGGCATCATTCATTAGCGGTGTAGGCATTACAGTTGTGCATATGTTCATCTTCAGTCTAGGACTATTCCCGAATATTAATATACCTCAAACTAGCTTTAGCATAGCATCGCCGATTAATGCGGGCGCAGTTGCAATGGTAGTAGGACTTGTGATAGTGCCGATAGTTAGTATTTTAACTAAAAAGCCGGACGAAAGTCAGGTTGAAGAAGTATTTAAATGCTTTGAACTTGAAAGTGCAGCATCGAAATAAATAATTAATGGAATAAGGGGTTAGCAATGTTTTTTCAAAAGGATATCGAAACAATGCCAAGACAGGAGCTTGAAAAACTCCAGCTTGACAGAATGAAGTGGCTAGTAAAATACTGTTATGATAATGTGCCACTCTATAAAAAGAAAATGGATGATGTAGGATTCACACCTGATAAATTTAAGGTGTTGTCCGATATTGAATATCTGCCATTCACAACTAAGGAAGATATTAGAGATACATATCCTTTTGGATTGTTTGCTAAACCGATGAAGAAGATTGTGCGCCTACACGCATCGTCGGGCACGACGGGCAAGCCGACGGTAGTAGGATATACTAAAAAAGATCTCGATATGTGGGCGGACGTTGTCGCAAGATTATGCGTTGCAGCGGGTGCAACGGATGAAGATATTGTGCAAATTGCATTCGGGTACGGGCTATTCACGGGTGCGCTCGGCTTGCATTACGGACTTGAGAAAATTGGCGCTACAATCGTGCCAACTTCCAGCGGCAATACAGAGAAGCAAATTATGTTCATGAAGGATTTCGGCACGACGGCGCTAGTTTCAACGCCATCTTATGCACAATATATTGGCGAAGTCGCTAGAGAGATGGGCATCAAAAGTGATGAGTTGAAGTTGCGGCTCGGCCTATTCGGGTCGGAAGGTTGCACCGAAGAAATGCGCGATCAAGTAGAGAAATCGCTCAATTTATTCGCAACTGATAATTATGGAATGAGCGAATTAATCGGTCCGGGAGTATCGGGAGAATGTGAATTCAGGACTGGAATGCACATTGCAGAGGATCATTTCTATGCAGAAATTATCAATTCCGACACGACGCAGATCCTACCCAGGGGTGAAACGGGCGAATTAGTGGTGACGACATTGACTAAAGAGGGCTTCCCAATGTTGAGATACCGCACTAGGGATATAAGCAGCATTAATTATGAAAAGTGCGAATGTGGTCGAACGCATGCAAGAATGGAAAAAATCAAAGGTAGATGCGACGATATGCTTAAAATACGTGGCGTTAACGTATTCCCATCACAGATTGAGAGTGTGTTAATGGCGATGGATCAGATAGCACCGCATTATCAACTTGTTGTCAAGACTGAAGGATATTTTGATACATTGGAAGTTAAATGCGAGCTTGCAGATAGCTCCCTGCTTGAAAGATATTCCGAATTAGAGAGTCTTCAAGATAAGGTAAAACATAATCTGCGCACCGTGCTAGGCATCGATACAAAAGTATCGCTTGTTGATGGAAAGACGCTTGAGCGATTCCAAGGTAAGGCAAAACGTGTTATAGATTTACGTAAGAAATAGTGTTTTGAAGATACATATTATAATGTAAGCCGCATAGACTTAGGTTTATGCGGCTTTCACATATTAAATTTATGAAGTATCTCGTGGACTTAATGCATTAACTAAATCCGCAAACAAATTTAACTAAAACTAATTGCATAAAAGAACTTAAAAGCTATGTGCAAAATTAGAAAACTATGTTATAATGGACTAGATGCAAAGAATTAAATAACGATTACAACAGACATTTTTATATGGAAGGATTGATAGTATCATGAAGTTAATAAAAAGACTTTTGGCTCTTTCTTTAGCAAGTATTATGATGTCGTCGCTGCTGGTATCCTGCGTCAAAGACGGGGATACATCAAGTCAGGGCGAAAATGCAAACGACGGCTTGCCCGTAGTCGTCAAGGAGGAATTCGATTTGCCGGACGATTTAGAAATTGCTAAAAGCATAGATTTCAACGCAGTAGCCGAATTTGAGGAAGGTGAGCTTGTCGAGTCAAATATTCTAAGTTCGCTGGAAGGATATTCGGGCAATGGGTATGTTGATATGGAATCGGACGAATCGTCGGCGACTGTTTCAATCGACTTCCCAGAAACGGGGCTATACAATATAGTAATACGCAACGCAAGCAACAACGAATTTAAGGAAAATGATGTTCTAATTGATGGCAATCCAATCGGGAGCCTAGTCACGGAGCCGATGCGCGGTTGGCAGGAATTCACCTTTGAAGGAATGTATATCGAAAAGGGCGAACGTAAAATCACTGTCAAGAAAAGTTGGGGCTGGACATATCTTGACTGTGTAAAAGTAATGCCGGGAGCGGATATGCCCAGTGATTTATATGATGTAACGGCGGACCTAGTTAACGAAAATGCAAGCGATGGAGCAAAGCGTTTAATGAAGTATCTTGCCGACTCGTATGGAGAATATGTTTTGACGGGGCAATATGCCGGTAAGGGTAAAAAATCTAACGAGTTCAAGGCAATAGCGAACACAACGGGTAGATACCCTGCTATTTGCGGATTCGATTTAATCGAATATAGCCCATCGAGGAGGCTCCATGCGTCAAGTTCAAAAGATGTTGAAAATGCCATTGACTGGTGGGAAGAGGGCGGAATCGTCACATTCGCATGGCATTGGAATGCGCCGTCAAAATACCTTTATAAAACTGAAGAAAATCCATGGTGGAAAGGCTTCTATGTAGAGGGCACTTTCATAGATTTAGGTAAGATTATGAATGGCGACGATCCTGAGGGATACGACTTGCTCATTAGCGATATTGACGCCATAGCAAAGGAGCTAAAAAGGCTTGAAGATGCTGGTGTGCCCGTATTATGGAGACCTCTCCACGAGGCAAGCGGCGGCTGGTTCTGGTGGGGAGCATCGGGACCGCAAGCATTCAAAGATTTATGGAAGATGATGTATCAAAGATTAACTGAACATCACGGCATTAACAACTTAATTTGGGTGTGGAACGGTCAAGATGGAGATTGGTACCCGGGAGATGAATACGTTGATATGATCGGTGAGGACATCTACCCGCCGGAACATGATTATTCATCGCAGAAGCCAAGATTCAATAAAGCCGTCAGCTATACTAATGCTAGGAAGATAATTGCCCTAACCGAGAACGGTGTAATACCCGACGTTGATTTAATGTTTAGAGATGGTGCAGTTTGGTCATGGTTCGCAGTGTGGGAGGGCGATTTCGTCCTTGAATCCGAGGGGCTAAGTAAGTATAGCGATAAATATACTGAAGCGGAACAGCTGATTAAGATTTATAATCATAAAAGAACAATTACACTGGATGAACTACCGAACTTAAAAGAATATCCACTTGATTAAATTAAGACTTAAAATAGCTAGTCGCATTAATTTGCGGCTAGCTATTTTTTACCTTAACAACAATTCTCTACTCACACACAAATCGCAAATTGAATCACAAATAGGGATTTATATGCGACAGTTGACATAGTAGCAATATTATGGTATTATTTACATTGTTGTTAATACAATGTTTATCTTGCGTTATTGCAAAAACTAAAAAGTGGAGGAAATTAATATGGAAAATGCTTTAAGTCTTATGAAAAAAGGGATAGCGTCAGCTTTAATAGCGTTAATGCTATGCACGACATTAATCGGATGCGAAAAAGACGAAAAAGTTCAGGAAGCAGGCGGAGTGGCGCTCCCCGATTCTAGCTCGGAGGAATCTATTGATTCAGATGAGGACGAATCTTCCGAATCTTCTGAATCAGAGGATGAGGGTCCTATCGTTGCTGATTGGTATGTTGAGATGCCCTCTATTGGGACAAACTACATTGACGATGTGCTATTAACGGAGGAGCAGCAGATCGATAGGCGTGAGGGAGTGCGTATTTATAGAATTAAGGGAACGGACGAAGAAACAAAAGTGTTAAAGTGCGTTACTGATGAGTTTGGAGAATTTACAAAAGAAGTTGAGCCTAACTCTTATAGTCAGGATGCGCCCGCATCATTAGTCGCTGAGCTAAAATTTGAAGATGAAAAAGCCATACTTAAAGAATTTAGGATTTTATTAAATGATCTAAGTGCGGATTACGAAAAAGGTAAGAAAGCAGAAGACCTCAAGGACTATTTTGAAGATGATGCTGGTGATGATCTTTTTAGAGCGTGTTATGATGCACTTGAAACTAGGGAAGAAAGGGAAGGTGATAGGACATATCGACACAAATTTAATTATACTGCCTTAAAGCAGAGCGAGAATGACAAGAGTTATTTAGAAGATGAATATATTGTCTTAAACTTCCGTTTTGATTTATCATATGAGTGGGTTATAGGTGGCTCAATATCTAGCAAAGAAGTGAAGGATAGGGAAAGCACAATTAAAGTTATCAAGAATAAAGATGGTAAATATGTTATTAGTGAAATACTAGATATTGAATTGTTTAGTAGGAATTTCTAATAAACTGCCCAATTTAAAATAACCAGTTGCATTAATTTGCAACTGGTTATTTTTTAGCTTAACAGCAATTCTCTATTAACGTACAAAATCACAAAATGAATCACAAATAGACATTTATATGCGACTGTTGACATAGTAGCAATATTATGGTATTATTTACACATCTGATTTAACACAATGTTTATCTTGTGTTATTGTAAAGGTGAATATGTTCATATATTGCAAGGTGTTAAGGCTATATTGTAACACATTAATAAAGACTGCTAAACATTAGGACTTAAATTGTTTTTATGTTGGCAATATTGGTATTTGGGGGATTTCCATGATTAAAATTAAGCTAGCAATTCTAGATAGCGATGAAAACTATTTGTTAAGAATATCGTCAGTATTCAACAATAAGCTTGCCGATAAGGTGGAGCTGTACACATTTACCGACATCGATATAGCTATGGATGTAATCGTCAGAAAGAGAATCGATGTATTTGTAGCTGGGGAAGAATTCGATATTAATACGGCAAGGTTACCGGAGGAATGTGCATTCGCATTTCTAACACAAGCAAAGGACATCGATACATATAAAGGTGAGCGGGTTATAGCTAAATATCAGCGGGCAGATTTAATCTACAAGCAAGCACTCAGCCTATATTCCGAGAAAGCGACGAACATTTCAGGGATAAAATTCGATGATACCGATACGATGATTACTTCATTCTTCTCTTGTGGTGGTGGAGCGGGAGCCTCTACCATTGCGGCGGCCTGCGCTGTAAACTTAGCACAGAGCGCCAAGGTAATTTATCTTAATTTAGATCCATTGGGCGATGTTAGCTGCTTTTTTTCAGGTGAGGGGCAATTCGACATAAGTGATGTGATTTATGCTATAAAGAGTAAAAGATCGAACCTCACTCTAAAGCTTGAGAGTACAGTAAAAAGTGATACGTCAAATGTGATGTTCTATGACTCAAGCAAGTCGGCATTCGATATGACTGAACTAGATACGGACGATATTAAGACGCTCATTAATGGGCTGAAAATTGTCGGCTCATATGATTATATTATCATAGATGCGCAATTTTCATTAGATGACAAGAGTATAGAAATAATGGATCAATCAAACAAGATCGTCTTTGTGTGGGATGGTTCAAGAATATCCAACTCAAAATGGTCCAGGTTATATGAGGCTTTAACAATAATTGAAGAGAGAAAAAACAAGAAGATATTATCGAAGTTATTCATGATTTACAATAAATTTAGTGACAGAACGAGTAGCATAATTGAAAATGATGCTGTTCAAGTTTTAGGCGGAGTACCTAGGTTTAAGAATGGTGATGTGATGCAAATCGTCAAGGAAGTTGCAAGCATGAGGATATTCGATAATTTAAGATAGGTGTATGGGGGAGTTGAGTGGATTGATTACAGGACAAATAGAACTTGTAAACGTCGGTAATGTGGTGGACAAGCTAAAACAATATGTTGTAGATAATTTGCCGCTTAACTCATTATCCGATGAGGAGCTTCATCTTAAAATTGAAGAAATAGCATTCGATTATATGAGGGACAAGTATGCTTCAATAGAAGAAAGAGTAGCAGTAGTCGAGCAGGTATATAGTTCGATTCGTGGACTGGGAATTCTTGATTCAATTCTCAGTGACGATAGCATTACTGAGGTAATGATAAACGGTAAGGATAATGTTTTTATCGAGAAAGACGGGCGACTAACCAAGCTTGACAAAACCTTTGAAAGTCAAAGACGGCTTGAAGATATAATTCAGCGGATAGTTGGTCTAGCTGGGCGGGAGGTAAATCAGGCGAATCCAATTGTTGACACGAGATTACCCGATGGATCACGTGTTAATGTTGTTCTGCCGCCAATTGCATTATGCGGTCCTACCGTCACAATCAGGAAGTTCTCTAAAACGCCGATGACTATGGAAAGATTAATCGGCTATGGTTCAATAACTGAGGAGATATCGCAGTTTCTACAAATGCTAGTACAGGCAAAGTATAATATTTTCATCAGTGGCGGAACGGGATCGGGCAAGACGACCTTTCTCAACGCTTTATCGAATTACATACCAAGTGGGGAGCGGGTTATAACGATTGAGGATTCAGCCGAATTGCAGATAACGGGAATCGATAATCTGGTAAGCATGGAAACACGGAATGCTAACACATCGGGCGCTGGTGAGATTACAATCAGGGACTTAATAAAATCATCGTTAAGAATGCGCCCTGAACGCATAGTCGTGGGGGAAGTTCGTGGTGCTGAAGCACTCGATATGTTACAGGCTATGAATACGGGTCATGACGGATCACTATCGACAGGGCATGCCAATTCTACAAAGGATATGTTGAGCCGACTTGAAACAATGGTATTAACAGGTGCAGAGGGTCTACCGCTAGAGGCAATTCGGCAGCAAATATCGTCCGCCGTTGATATTATCGTGCATCTATCTAGGCTCAGGGACCATTCAAGAAAGACTATGGAGATAACAGAAGTAACAGGTTATAAAGATGGGAAGATAGAGCTTAACCCCCTATTTGTATTCGTAGAAGATGAGAATACATCGCTAGAAAAAGTATCGGGAAGATTAAAAAGAACTAATAATGAGATGGTGAATACGGCGAAGCTCAGGCTTGCTGGAATGAATGTTAAGATATAAGGTGGTCTAATATGGTAGGAGTAAAATCCGTGACGAAAAAAGATGCCCAGAGGATTGGGATTCTGGGCGAAGGGCAGGATTATAATAGCTATAAGATGTCCTTAACAGAGCGAATTAAAGCATTTATAATCGGATTTTCCATGGCTTTTCTAGCATCGTATATTATGTTTAAATCGCCAATTATGAGCATTATATCAGGTATAGCAGGTGGTTGTTTTGCCATGCCTATATATAATGAACATCTTCTAAAAAAGAGGAAAAAGAATTTGCTGCTACAATTTAGGGAACTCCTTGAAGCGCTGAGCAATTCCTTTTCTGTTGGGAGAAATACGCCTGGCGCTTTTGACGATGCGCTGAATGATATTATTGTTCAATTGGGCGAAGAGGCCGATATAGTAAAAGAGATACGGACGATAACGATGGGTCTACATAATAATATCACAATAGAAGATTTGCTTGAAGATTTTGCAAATAGGAGCGGACTTGACGATGTAGAAAGCTTCGCAGTGACATTTTCTGTTGCAAATAGATTGGGCGGGAATTTGAAAAATGTTATTAAAGAAAGCAGAGATATAATTAACGATAAAATAGAGATTGAGATGGAAATAGAAACACTTATAACCGGCAAGAAAAATGAAATAAACATCATGGCAGTTCTACCATTTGCAGTAGTTGGAATGATGGGTCTTTTAGGTGATGCAGGTGGCGGTAATGATGCGGTGACAGTGGTAACTAAAATTATAGCACTTGGACTATTTGGTTTTGCCTATTTTATTGGACGTAAGATAACGGATATAAGAATGTAGGGAGTTATAATATGGACTTTACAATTTCATATGTTATGGCGGCTCTAGGAACAATTATAGTATTATTTTGGGCAATTCTCTTCCTCATGTATAAAGATAAATATGACAATGTAATTAATGCGGTAGATAGAAAAAAATTCATTCTATCGGAGATTTTTTTCATTGGATTCGGGATAATTGATTTATTCAAGATAGACCTTAATTCAGCTAAAGGACGGGCCAAGAAAAAAATAATCGCTGAAGTGCATGGGAACAAATATGCACATTTTTATCACTTTGTAATTATGGGTGGCAAAATTACCTATGCCCTCACATTAATACCGCTCGGATTGTTCTTGGGGGCAATATCCAATGACATTATAATTGCAATACTTGGCGTAGCGGCGACTTTTGCCATAGTAGCATATCTTGATGTTGAACTGAACAATGCGGTCCAAAGCAAAAGGGAAGATGTGCTCGAAGATTTACCAGTCGTGTTATCAAAATTGACTTTGCTTGTGAATGCGGGGCTTGTAATACGGGATGCGTGGGCTAAGGTGGCGCTATCTGGGGATGGGCCGCTATATGAAGAAATGCAAATAACAAGCAATGAAATGTTAAATGGTGTTTCGGATATGGATGCGCTATATAACTTCTCCCAAAGAATTGGAGTTAAGGAGATAAGGAAATTTTCTTCCACGATATCGCAGAATCTGCAAAAGGGCGGAACTGAATTGGCCAATACGTTAAAGCACATGACGGCTGAAGGATGGGAAGAGAAAAAGCATAGAGTTAAGCGCAAGGGCGAACTCGCAGGGCAAAAGCTCCTTATCCCAACGATGATAATGTTCGCTGGGATTATGATTATGATAGTGGTACCAATATTTGCGAATATGTTTCAATAATACAGAATGCATACCACAACTTTTATTGCAAGGAGGTGAAATAATGAGGAACTTTTTACTTAAGAAATATGTGCAAGGAAAGATGGCGTTAGAGAATGTTCTGAGAGATGAGAAGGGGGAAGTAAATATAATAGCAATTATCTTGATTATTATTGTTGTTATAGCCCTAGTGGTAGTTTTCAAGGATAAGATTGAGGAGTTAATTGGGGAGCTATTCGCACGAATCAATTCTGATGTAAGTAATGTTGGAAAGGAATAACGCTTGAAGCCGTACAGTGATTTTTATGATCTGTACGGCGTATCGGGAATTTGCTTTTCAATGAGAGGGGAAATGTAGGGTGAAGAGATTAGGAAAAATGTTAATAGATGATAGTGGAGCGGCACAAATCGTTGAAGCTTCACTCATATTTCCAATTGTGTTTCTCGTTGTGGGCTTTTTAATATATTTGGGTAGTTATACATTGCAAAGGGTATCGATGTATAACCACGCACAAAAAATAGCTGTAATAACTAGTAGGGAGATATCATTCCCTGGTTATGAGCAGTTAGGCGCTGAGGAGTCTTCCAGCGCGGACTTTAACTGGGTAGAGGGCAGGAAGCCCAGTAAAGGGGAGATAGATGGAATCATGAAAGAAAGAAAACCATATAGATACTTAATACCGAGTAAGCCACAGGCGAGTAGGTTAGAGATGGCTTTAACTGATATGGTAAATGGAGTTTCGTATATATCAAAATCCGATGTGCAATGCTCCGTTCGGTCGGAAAAAAAGATAATGAATACATATATAGTTGTAGAGATAACTAAGCAAGTTGATACGCCGATTATAATGGAAATGCTCGGGATAAAAGATGTGCTTGATATTAATGTATCGGCAACGGCAATAGTTACAGACACATCTGACTTTATACGTAATGTTGACACGGTATACGACCTAACAAATGAAGTGTTCGACAGATTCGGGCTGAATGATAAGATAGAGAGTTGCATGGATAAGGTGACAGGGGCATTGAAGAAATTAGGGGTGACATAATGAAGTTTTTTTACAATTGCAAGGGCTCAATATCTATTTTCCTTGTATTAATTATGCTGCCGATGTTCACATGCGCAGGCATGATTGTCGACGGGGCGAGGGTTTCATCTGCTAAAACGGCGCTATCTGGGGCCGGGGATTTAGCGATGAATGCGGCTCTATCCGAATATGATGATGTGTTAAAAGAAGTGTACGGATTATTTGCGATGTCGCAAACATCGGAGGAACTTGAAGAAAATGTAGCAATGTATTTCCACAATACATTGGAGAATGCCGGCATATTGCAATCGAGCGATTCATACACAAGGAATTATCTTAATAGCATAGGTAGTATGTTTTCGGGGCGGGATGTCAAGTTTGATAATGTAATTGATTTACAGGTAGAATCGTTCAACCTCATCGATATTGAGGACTCATCCATAGCCAGTCCCCTAGTGATGAAACGGCAGATAATGGAGTACATGAAATTCCGTGGGCCGGTCAGCATTGGAGCAGGACTGTTTACAAAATTGAAATTGTTCAAGGGACTTGACAAGCAGACAAAGGCGGTAGAAGCCAAATTAGAAGTTGATAGTAAGATGGATACTTTACAAGAAGCATGCGAAGCGGCATTTGCAGCTATCAATAATTATAATGATAGAAGTAGAGAGGATAGATTCAAAAGATTCCAAGGAAACTTAAATGATTCAATAAATAAGGCTCATAAAAATTACAAAGATATAGCACTATCGATGATAAAGATAAATTCATCTTCTTTAGTGGTGGAGCAGGTTTCTACCGATAACGAATTAAGTGAAGAAATCGAGGAGAAGATTAGCCAGATAAAAAAGAATAAGAAAGATCCACCGGATAAATATAATCTGGAAGTATTAGAAGTAATCGTAGACGAAATGGAGAAACTCCTAGGTGATGTTAATGATAGCAATACTAGAACTGGGTGTCTAGATTCTATTGAGGAAATGACAAATGACGACATTGAAGATTATAAATATATTTTAAAATCGAATGAGTATGTAAATAAATACTATAAATCTGTGACTACTTGCATGGGCAAATTTAATAGCAATGTAGTTAAACTAACCGAAGAAGAAAATATTGAGGAATATGCGCCATATATTGAGTATTATAATGGCAAGTATGAAAAGATCGATAAAATAGTCGAAAAGGCGAACGGGTTCAAGGCGCAGTGGGAGGAAGATGTTAATACTAAAGCTAAGGAATCGGCTATGGAACTATCGCAGTGGCATATAGAAATAAATAACTGTATAGGCTTATTAGACGATGCAATAAGTAAGATGCAAAATGTAAAAAGTAAAGTTAATGATCTTCAAGAAGCTAAAGGAAATTGGAATAGCGCAATTGATTCAATGGACGATAGCGATATAAAAACCAATATGAAAGGCGATTATAACAGTTCCGTCAAGGATATTAATCCTGCCGAAGTTGAAAGTTTAGAGAAGAAATTGATAAAGAATAAGACGGTATTGGAACTTGCACTTGCTAGAGTGGAGGAAAATAAATACTATGACGAGAAAATTTGCAACGATAAATACGATGGAATTGATTATGTTAAGCAACTTCAGTCAAAAATAGACGATATGGAAATAGACATTAGCACAAGCCTATCAAAACTTGTAAATGATAATATTGCTGAACATTATAACAAAAGAGATGCAAGCAATTTAGAAACAGATGACGGGCAAAAGGCAGGCCGTTTGGACCCAATTCCGCAAGATGACAAGTTTTATAAGTTTCTGAAAAAGGTTTGTCCAGTAGGAGAAAAGCCCGATAGCACTGGTCAAAAGGCATTCAAGGATAAACTAACGCAGGAAGCAAGCAATCAACCATCTACTGGGCTCGATTGCATTAGCGGATTTGATGCGATAGAGGATCCAGAGGACATTATGCAGGCAATTGATGCCCTATCGATGAGTGCGAGCGATGCGATAATAGACGAAATAGAAATAGAAGGTGTTAAAGATAGTGATAGTGATAAGAAAAGTGTCGAGTCGGGGAAAACGTCATTGGGGAATGTTTCCGGCCTATTTAGCACTCTGGGCGATATAGGGGGGAAAATGTACGAATCAATGTATATGACTGAGTACATTACAGAGATGTTCAGTTACTATACTGTTGATAAAGATACTTCGGGAAAAGAGATAGAGAAGCCCCTATCACTTAGCAACACACCATTTAGTGCAGAAAATAATATTTTTTACCGTGGCGAAGTAGAATATATCCTCTGGGGCAAACAAAATATGGAGGATAATATAAACAGCACTAAAGCGATGCTATTCGGCATTAGATTTGGTCTGAACACGATATACGCATTTACAAATTCTACAATACGCAATACGGCGCGCACGGCGGCAGTGGCAATCGCTGGTTGGTCGGGATTCGGTGTTCCGATAGTGCAGGGTGTAATTACTATCGTGTGGTCGATGGCGGAATCAATAATTGATGTTACTGAATTACTTGAAGGTAAGCCCGTTCCTTTCTTCAAGAGTAAAAACACATGGATTCTAAGTGCGGAGAATGCGGTGTCTTATATTGCTGGTGAAGTAGCGGAATTCGCCAAGGATACAAGCGAAAAGTTTATAGAAGATGTTTTCGAGAAGGTTAACAATAAGGCGGGCGAAGGAATTGATGGTGCTCTAGAGGTTGTAGGTGACTATATAAAAGAAACAGAACAGGGCATTGTTGATACGGTCACGGGCATGGTCATTATACCGATACAGGAGATGGCGATGGATCTTATTTCCGATGTTTATGGGGAAGTGAATGAGGAGACAATTAGACAAAGATATGATGAAGTGATGAAAGGGATAAAGAATGATATTGCTGGCGATGATGATTCAATAACAAGTCAAGCCAAAAAGAAGGCAGTTGAAATACTTGATAAGGAGTATAAAGAGCAAATAATTGCAAAAATAGTAGAACTCAATAATAAATTAAAAGGCAGTATTGATTCTGCGATAGAGGGTATATTTTCTGAGTTTGAGGGGGTACTACAAAGAGCTGTTAGAGGCATTAGCG
>CALLQQ010000020.1 GCA_938014915.1 uncultured Clostridia bacterium | reverse complement strand
GGCTAGAAGATACTCCAGAGAATCCACCTGCCCAGCAGGTGGATTTTCATTAAAATTAAAGAAGATTAAAGTTAACAGTTTTATAATAAAGTTTTTTATAAATAAGCTAATCTTTTTATTTTCCCTACCGATATATAGAACAAGAAAGCAAAATGCTTTTCTAAAAAACATACTTAAAGTATGGATACTTTAAGAAACGAAAATCAAGGAGGAATAGTAATGGTAGTACAACATAACTTACCAGCAATTAATGCGAACAACCAAATGACAAAGAACGTTAGCTTTACAACAAAGTCGACGGAAAAATTATCTTCGGGATTCAGAATTAACAGAGCTGGCGACGACGCAGCAGGTCTTGCAATTTCTGAGAAGATGAGAGGGCAAATTCGTGGTCTTGATACAGCGACAAGGAACGCACAAGACGGAATTTCTCTAATCCAAACGGCTGAGGGTGCACTACAAGAAACACATTCAATCTTACAAAGAATGAGGGAGCTTGCAGTTCAATCGGCTAACGGCGTATACGAAGATGATGTTGACCGTGAGAACATTCAGAACGAATTCGACAATCTTATTGCAGAGATTGACAGAATCGGTGATTCAACTAAGTTCAACGGAATCAGCCTAATCGACGGGAATCTTGATGATGCAGACGCTGATGGAGCATCACTAAAATTCCAAGTTGGCGCTAATGGCAATGACTTTGAAATTGTTGAGCTAAATGTTGCTAGCATGAAGTCCGACGCTATCGGAACAGAAGATACAAAAATCGACACACTTGCTGAAGATGGTGTCAGCACTCAAGATGCAGCTAAAGATGCTCTTGCAGTAATTGACGGCGCTATTAATGCAGTATCTTCACAAAGAGGTGGACTAGGCGCACTTCAAAATCGTCTAGAGTACACAATCAACAACCTAACAGCTACAAGTGAAAACTTAACAGCTGCTGAAAGCCGTATCCGTGATACAGACATGGCTAAGGAAATGATGGAGTATACAAAATACAGCATTCTACAACAAGCTTCACAAGCTATGCTTGCACAAGCGAACGTTCAACCACAATCAGTTCTACAACTTCTTGGCTAGAAGATACTCCAGAGAATCCACCTGCCCAGCAGGTGGATTTTCATTAAAAGGTGCAAACCAACCGAATTAACTAGATGTTCATAACAATTGATGAATTTTGATTGACTTCTTTTACTCAATTTGCTATCTTAAAATAGCTATTAAATTCATATTTAAATATAGATGGAGGGGTTTTTAGTGAAAGGATATGCAGTGAAAAGTGCTGAAGATATATCCACAGAAACGCAGAAATATCTTACATTCATATTAGATAATCAGTATTTTGCAATTCCTATTAAGAATGTAATGGAAATAATATCAATGCAGGATCCGACCGAGATGCCGGACTTCCCGACGTATGTTAAAGGGATAATCAACTTGCGTGGTAAAATCATTCCTCTTATAGATTTACGCACGAGATTCCGCAGGAGCGAATGCGAATATAACGAGCGAACAAGCGTCATCGTCGTTAATGTAAGGGAATTCGATGTTGGTTTCATCGTTGATGAAGTCGACGAAGTTATTGATTTGAGCAGATCGCAAATTGCGCCACCACCGAATATGTCGTCAGAAATTCAGAATAGATATATTATCGGGGTGGGTAAATATGAAGAAAAGATAATTTTGATACTTGATTCCAATAAAGTCCTTAGTGAAGATGAAATAGATGATATTTCATCGGGACTATAAATTAATTACCCCACATTATATGATAAGTGTTAATCAATATTTTGTGTTTCACCAACAAATTCTTGTACCAAACTCTTGTGTTATTTGCATAAATATGATATAATAACATTAGGCAGAACTGGACAATATAGCTATATAAGTTAGTTCAGCTGCTTAATTAAAGACACAGGAGGCCTAAATATGAATGTTAAGTTATTTGCAAAAAAGATGTCAATTACCGATGATTTCAGCAAGGCTGCTGATACGAAACTTAAAAAGTTGGATAGGTTTTTCGGGGATAATGCCGATGCAATTGTTAAGTTAACCCCGCAAAAAGATGTTGTAACACTTGAAATTTCGGTAAAACATGATAGTATGATATTCAGGGCTGAACAGACATCGGAGGATAAATACGATGCCCTAGATGCGGCGGTGGATAAGATAATCCGCCAAATCAGAAAAAACAAAACAAGACTTGAGAAAAGGCTCAAAGGATCTGCTTTTGATCTAAATACAGCCGAAACAAATAACATAAAAGAGGATACATTTAATGTAATTCGTCGTAAGAAGTTCTTCCTTGCACCAATGGATGTTGAGGAGGCAATTCTCCAGATGAATTTACTAGGGCACCAGTTCTTTATGTTCCGTGATGCGCATACTGATGAAATAAATGTTGTGTATAAGAGAGCGGACGGGAACTATGCCGTAATTGAACCAGAGTAAAAGTTTTTAAGATACCCCCTTATTTTAAAGCTAACCGCCGGACGAAAGTCCGGCGGTTAGCTTTTATTATAGTTTTAATTAAACACAAAAGAATCGAATGAAACTGATAAATCAATATCGGGAATCGCAACGGAAATTACCGTATCGTCTTGCGGATCGATAGTAAGAATATAATTCCCAACATCGGTTTTACCACTCACTACAACATCATCGCCGCTACCCTTAACTTCAATTCCATTTTGAGTCGCCGCATTATCAATTGCACCTATAATTGATGAGCCAATCGCCTTAATCGGCAAAGAACTCTCCGGCATGGAGAAGGAAAATCCCTTATAACTCACCTTTACATCACCTTCACTATAAGAAAGTGAGATGTCCTTTAAATTCGTCGGTGATGTAAATTTCAAATCCCATACGCCTGCGCCCGTTCGAGCAATTTCAGCGGTAGCGGACAGATCGCCATAAGTTATATCAGCGTTACAAGTAAATCCGCGGTTCAAATCGGGCGGGGGCGGATTCTCTTTACTTTTACAGCTAGTTAATATTAATAGAGATAATACTATCAGTATAATGCTCAATGTGAATTTCCTCAATGTAGATAGAGTAAAAAAGGTAGCCTTTTTCATATGCTCATCCTTCCTGCAAATACATATAGGA
Organism: uncultured Clostridia bacterium; assembly: GCA_938014915.1. Classification (GTDB taxonomy): domain Bacteria; phylum Bacillota; class Clostridia; order Oscillospirales; family Ruminococcaceae; genus JAAZLM01. Next base: position 5,045 of record CALLQQ010000020.1, on the reverse strand, counting down.
TACGTATGCGAATCTATCTTTCTAGCAATGCGAATGCATCTGGCAGCTCCGCTATAATATCGCTTGGCAACATACCTTGCATTGATGTTCTATCTGCAATGCGGTCGGCGCATAAACCATGTAGGAATACTGCCATTGTAGCCGCCTTAACGGTGCTGATGCCCTGCGCTAGGAATGCGCCAATCATGCCCGACAATACATCGCCACTACCGCCACGGGCAAGACCGGCATTGCCATTAGTGTTGAAGTAAATTGTGCCATCGGGCGTTGCGACGATGGTGCATCGCCCCTTTAGCACGACGGTAATGCCCATCTTCATAGCAAAATCACGGGCTAAATTGTGCCGATTCGCCTGTACCTCATCTGTCGTAATGTTTAGCAGACGTGCCATTTCTCCCGGGTGGGGAGTTATAACTATATCCGCATTTGTATCCTTTAATATATCTATGTCATCGGCAATGCAGTTTATACCATCGGCATCTAAAATAATCGGCACATTGGCACAATTAATAACTTCCCTCACGATAATTTTTGCATCATCATTGACTCCGAGCCCCATTCCAATAGAAATTGCCTGCGCCGTATGCAAATTGGATTTCAGTGTATTGAGGCTTTTTCGTGAGATGAATCCGTTCTCATCGGATTCGAGCGGAAGAAATAGCGATTCAAATATCCTGCTAGATAGGGAAGATATAACTTGCTTTGGCGCCGCAAGAGTGCAAATCCCCACACCGCAGCGCAGTGCCGCTAATGTAGATAGAGCGGCGGCACCACTCATGCGCACACTACCAGCAATGTTGAGCAGTCGCCCGTAATTCCCCTTATGGGAAGAGGGATCCCTGCGAGGCAGGGAATCTTTCACCATGTCGAGGTTAATCAGACTAGCCACATTGCCAAGGAGTTTTATCGCCCTTGCAGGTAGACCAATTTCAACAATATGCACTTCCCCGAGCATATCGCAACACGGGGGAAGAAGTTGCCCGATTTTCAATGCGCCGAATACGATAGTTTTATCGGCTACAATGCTGCCCGAGGCGACTTTTCCCGAATCGGCATTACAGCCGCTAGGGATGTCGAGCGAATATATATCACAATCCGCCGAATTAGCAGCGTCAATTACTGTCGCCATCTTGTCGGGCATTTCACCGTGGAAGCCTATACCGAATATAGCATCTATAATGATGTCGGCGGATCTTATCCTAGATAGAATGAGATTAATGTCGAAAGAAAGATCAAGTATTTCTATTTGCATTTGCTTGCAATAATCGTACATACTTTCTGCCGATTCGGTAAGCGGGAGTGAATTCATCAACACGATAGTCACATTATCGGACACCTCGGCAAGACGGCTTGCAAGTACGAATCCATCGCCGCCGTTGTTGCCATTCCCACATAGAACGACAAAATGCCGCCCATTTAAATCATCACCTAGAATAGAGGTAATAGTCATAAAGGCGGCGGCACCAGCATTCTTCATTAGCCGAAGATAGGAAACACCTAAGTTATTAGAAATATTTTCGGCCTTTTTCATTTGTTCAGTTGTTAAAACAAGCAAGATAAATGCCCCTTTCAAATTTAGCCGTTTGCGTAAAGTATGAATCCAGGGAAGACTATCCCTTATATGCAATTACTATTGCCGACGCATATATATGCGTATGCGTGATACTCACGGAAAAAGTCAGCCCCATTTTAGTAACAATTTCTTTCGCCCGACCTGTGAATTCCATATAGGGAGCGCCAAGACTATCACGCAGAACGGATACTTCATTCAGCGAAAAGCCACTAATCCCCGTTCCGATCGATTTGGAGAATGCCTCCTTAACGCAGAAATTCGCAGCTATGACGGCGGGATTATTGCCCCGCTCATTAAATAGTGATATTTCCAAATCGGAAAAGACCCGCTTTAAAAATCTTTCGTTCTTAATGCTCTCTTTAATGCGATCAATTTCTATTAGGTCAATTCCGGTTGTTATAATCATACTCTACCCCTTAAAGGACCGGGTAGGAATGGCTTAATAGCATCGACAACACGTTCATCGGGTGAGAATACCACCAATGTTCTTCCATGTTTAGAATGGTTGAGTATCGCATAGTACGCATTAACATTAGTGCCGTCGGTTGCAATCAGGGTAGAATTACAATCGCTGGCATCGACCTTTTCACTATCGTAAATGCCGAATTCCTCAAATGTTTTAACATGGATAGTGATCAGCCTTTTACGGCTGCGGCGAGCAATAATTTTATCAATGTCAACTTCGCCATTCGTCACAATATACTCATATTCAATATTCGTGCCATTTAGAAGATATATCCCACCGACAAAGCAGCCGAGTGCCGCCATGAATCCAATTGGGAATAGCCCGAGCGCTGAAAGGAATGTAAGCACGAGCATCCCCACTAGGAATGCCGCAATTAAAATCAATACCTTTTTCAAATAATCCGCTGGTCCATTTTGCTTTTTAACGATGTGTTCTACAAATACGTCCATGTTCTACCTCCGTTTATTATGATAACTAAGATGTAAATTCTAATAAAAGTATAGCATATTTAGTTAATAACTTCAACAAAAAACACTTGCAACACGTGAGAATATTTGTTATACTATATTTTAGAACATTATGACTGAGAGAGTATGTAATCAGTATTGCCTGATAAAAGAGAGGATAGTCATGGCTGAAAATTATCCACAGGTTTTATTACAGAAGTTCACTCACGAGTGGTGACGCCGAACGATTTTTTTCTTGTAAGTGTCAACGTTTCGCCTGCGTTAAAGGCTGGGGGAATCGCCTTTGAGAGTGCCGTTCCTTTTATAATGGGTGGTTATAAGCGAAATATAATGTACTTCGTCCCGATTTAGGGGGCGGAGTTTTTTGTTTTTATAATTAAGGGGGAGAATATGAAAATCGTGCAGATTTTAACTAGGGGGGCTACATTCGCTGTCGGATTGTTTTTACTTGCGAATTTCTTCTACACAATGCCTGAAGTGCGGTCTAAAATAAAGTTTCTTCAACTCTTTATAGCGTTAATTTTCATACTATATGCAGTATTCCATAAGGCGATTTTAAAGCTATCGGAAAAGGGGATTCTGCGTTATATACGGCATTTAGGCTATCTCGGGGTATTTTCGATCCTGCTAATTTGCATCGTAATATTTGCAATAGGCAGGGTGAACACGGCGGAGTTTAATGAAGATGCGGTAATTGTGCTGGGTGGAGGATTCCTAGATGGGGAGATTTCGCCATCGGCGATAAGGCGACTTGATAAAGCAGTGCAATATTATGATAGAAATAGCGATGTGGTATTCGTGCTTTCGGGCGGTAAAACGCAGTGGCAGCCAATCGCTGAAGGGTATGTAATGCGTGATTACTTGATTGAACGGGGCATTCCCGAAGTGCAAATTCTAGTTGAAGATAGTGCCATGAATACAAGCGAAAACATTGCAAAATCTAAGGAAATACTTGATAAGCATTTTACGGATGATTATACAGTGTGTATAATCACTAGCGATTATCACGGATATAGGTCGATAGGACTATCGGAAGATAGCGGAATAGTTGGTGCAAGGCGTTATCTTGCTAGAACGCCGGACAGGCTGATACCGCCAGCATATTTGCGGGAATTATGCGCAGTAATAAAATTCTGGATATTAAGATGAGTGCGAATTTACCACTCGAATTATATAATTGGTTGAAAGGAAGATATATATGAGGAGTCAATTGGAGCAGATTAGAGAACAAGTGACGAAAGAATTGGCGCAAATTGGGGATGTTAAAGAACTTGACAATCTCCGTGTTCGTTATGTGGGGAAAAAGGGCGAGCTCACATCAATTTTAAAACAAATGGGCAAGCTATCAGCAGAGGAGCGACCCGTAATCGGTCAGCTTGCAAATGAAGTTAGAAATAGCATTGATAAAGCTATTTCCGATAGGCTTTTCGAATTAAAGGCGCAGGCTATCGAAAAGCAGCTCATTAGTGAAGCGATCGACGTGACAATGCCAGGGAAGAAGCCCGCCATCGGCAAGAAACATCCGCTCACTACTGTAATGGAAGAAATCGAGGAGATATTCACCGGCATGGGATTCGATATTGCAGAAGGTCCAGAGGTTGAATATGATTATTATAACTTTGAGGCGCTGAATATACCAAAAAATCACCCAGCACGGGATACGCAGGATACATTCTACATTACAGATAATATCCTACTCAGGACGCAAACCTCACCTGTTCAAATTCGTGTAATGGAAAATCAGAAGCCACCAATTCGCATAATTGCACCGGGCAGGGTATATCGTTCCGACAGTGTCGATGCGACACATTCGCCCGTATTCCATCAGATAGAGGGATTAGTCGTTGATAGAGGAATTACAATGGCGGACTTAAAAGGAACTTTAGAAATTCTAGCAAAAAGGCTCTATGGTGAAGATGTCAAGGTAAGATTTAGACCGCACCACTTCCCATTTACTGAGCCATCGGCTGAAATGGATGCTATGTGCTTCTCCTGTCACGGTGATGGCTGCCGCCTATGTAAAGGTGAGGGCTGGATCGAGATTCTAGGTTGCGGTATGGTGCATCCAAAAGTGCTGAAGAATTGCGGCATTGATGCGAGTGAATATTCGGGATTCGCATTCGGACTTGGCCTTGAAAGAGTTGCAATGCGCCGTTATAACATCGATGACTTGAGATTATTTTATGAAAACGACTTGAGATTTTTAAAACAATTCTAGGAAAGGAGAACGAAAATGAACTTATCTATGAAATGGCTCAGCGATTATGTTGATATAAATGCCCCCATTCGGGATTTCGCACATGAAATGACTATGTCAGGCTCAAAAGTTGAGGGATATGAAATTGAGGGTGACGGCATAGAGAATGTTGTCGTGGGGGAGGTTCTTTCGATAGAAAGAGTGCCCGATTCGGATAGGCTTGTTCAGTGCATGATTAATGTAGGCAATGCAGAACCGATCCAGATTGTGACGGGTGCCGATAACGTGAATGTTGAATCTTTATTAGATGTTTGTCAATATTGATGATAGTTGGAAAGATAA
>CALLQQ010000019.1 GCA_938014915.1 uncultured Clostridia bacterium | reverse complement strand
GATGGTTGCAGCTCACCCAATTGTCTTTTTCCCATTAATCGAATTGCAAAAATTATCAATGAATACAGTATAACCGAGCGTATAACTACAATTAGCATATTTATCACCATTTTTATTATCAGCATTATTGTTTTTTTTATGCAGGATTTTTTAAAAAATGATTCAAAATACTGATGTTCAGGCTTGACTAGGTGCAAATTATATGATAAAATATATTTAATTCTCTAGGGGACGTAACTCAGTTGGGAGAGTGTCACAATGGCATTGTGAAAGTCGTGAGTTCGAGTCTCATCGTCTCCACCACAATATTATAATAAACAAAGCTAAGGTGTCACATTGTGGCACCTTTTCTACTAAGGAGGACAATAATGAGTTTTAGAGAAGATTTTGCTTGGGGAGTTGCATCCTCAGCGTATCAAATTGAAGGTGCCGCTTATGAAGATGGTAAAGGGCTGTCTGTATGGGATATGTTCTGCAAAAAGAATGGAACTATCCAAGGAGGCGCAACAGGTGATGTTGCGTGCGACCATTATCATCGTTATAAGGAAGACATCGCCATAATGAAAGAAATGGGGCAAAAGGCATATCGCTTTTCACTATGCTGGTCAAGGATTATGCCAAATGGAACGGGCGAAATTAATCCTAAGGGGATAGAATTCTACGATAATTTAATCGATGAACTACTGGCTAATGGGATTGAGCCATATATTACATTATACCACTGGGATACACCTTATGAGCTTTACAGAAAAGGCTCATGGCTCAACGACGATTCGCCAGATTGGTTTGCCGAGTATGCGAAAGTCGTAACAGAGCATTTTTCCGATAGGGTGAAATACTTTATCACAATAAATGAGCCACAATGTTTCGTTGGCTTATCGTATGTTGTTGGAGTTCATGCCCCGGGGCTGAAATTACAACCGCACGATACTGTTAAAATGGCACATAATGTGCTGCTTGCACATGGAAAGGCTGTAATGGCAATGCGTGCCGCCGCAAAGCAGCCAATTAAAATTGGATATGCGCCGAGCTGCTCATTTTACTATCCTGAAACGGATAGTGAAGCCGATGTGGAAGCGGCAAGGGCGGCAAACTTTAAAATGGGCGATCCTAATGGGCATTGGTCCTGGAATATCCCATGGTGGAGCGATCCCGTGTTTTTAGGGAAGTATCCTGATGAGGCTGAGGGAGCATTCGCCCCATATATGCCAAAGATAGGCGCCAATGATTTTGATATAATCGGACAGGAACTTGATTTCTTAGGATATAATATCTACAATGGTACGATGGTTAGAGCTGGTGAAGATGGGGGAGTGGAATTCATCTCCAATTATGCAGGATTCCCAAAAACACAGGCTAATTGGACTGTCAATCCCGAAACATTATATTACGGTCCGAAATTCCTATATGAACGATATAAAAAGCCGATTTATATCACCGAGAACGGCATTGCTTGCCATGACGTTGTTTCACTTGATGGCAAGGTGCACGACCCGAATAGAATCGACTTTACCGCACGCTATCTTAGAGAATTAAAACGTGCCTCAGCTGATGGCATTGATGTTCGTGGCTATTTCTACTGGTCAAATCTTGACAATTTTGAGTGGGAATGCGGATATGAACGCAGATTCGGCATGGTTTATGTTGACTTTAGAACGCAAGAGCGTATAATAAAAGATAGTGGTTACTGGTATAAAGAAGTAATCGAACAAAACGGCGAAAACCTTTAAGGGGGAGTATCATGTCTTATATTAACGAACTTGGGAAAAGGGCGAAAGCTGCCGAGATGGCAATTGCAGATGCGTCAACAGCTAAGAAGAATAAGGCGCTTGAAGAAATTGCAATTGCACTAGAGGAGAATACGGATTTAATCATCAAGGAAAATGCCATCGATTTGGCGAATGCGAAAGAAAATAATATGCCTATTGCAATGCAAGATAGGCTAGCTCTTGATGAAAGCCGTATAAAGGGAATTGCAGATGCAGTGCGTGAACTTATCTCTTTAGACGACCCTATTGGTAGTATCGATAGTGGAATTGTACGTCCGAATGGGCTAAGAATTAACAAGATGCGTGTACCATTAGGTGTAATAGGAATTATCTATGAATCAAGACCTAATGTTACTGTTGATGCTGCCACCCTATGCCTGAAATCGGGGAATGTATCCATTCTAAGAGGGGGCAAAGAAGCATTCAATTCAAACAAGTGCTTAATGAATATAATGCGCAGTGCCGTCGCAAAAGCTGGATTCCCATCCGATATAATATCGTTAGTTGAGGACACTTCTAGGGACGTTGCTACCGAACTTATGCGTTCAAGTGACTATCTTGATGTGTTGATTCCTAGGGGCGGAACTGGTCTAATTAAGGCAGTAATGAATAATGCCACCGTACCAGTTATAGAAACGGGCGCCGGGAACTGCCATATCTTCATTGACGAAACTGCCGATTTGCAGATGGGGATAGATATTATCGACAATGCGAAAACTTCCCGACCATCGGTATGCAATGCAGCAGAAACTTTACTTGTGCATAAAGGCATCGCAAAAGCGATTCTTCCCGATATAAAAGTAAGACTGGATAAACATAATGTTGAAATACGTGGATGCGAACGAACAAGAGCGATTCTCGGTGAGGGCATAATTCTAGCTACAAATGATGATTATGCTGAAGAATTCCACGATTATATATTAGCTATAAAAGTTGTTGACGATATTGATGAAGCGATAAATCATATTAGAATGTATGGAACTAAACATAGTGAAGCCATCGTAACAAATGACTACAACAATTCAGTTAAATTTCAAATGCAGGTAGATGCAGCGGCAGTTTATGTAAATGCATCTATACGATATACCGACGGTGGGGAATTCGGACTCGGGGCCGAAATTGGAATATCAACGCAGAAACTTCATGCGCGCGGTCCCATGGGGCTCCGTGAACTCACGACGGTTAAATTCCTAGTTAATGGGGAAGGACAAATTAGATAAAGGGGCGCATCAGATTGGATATGAGCAGAGAGAACTCACAAAATGCAGCCAAGGAAAAGAACGCATCTGGGCAGGAACAATCGCAGGAAGTGCTAAGTGCGCAGACTTTAAAAGATGTATTCGGTGAGGCATTGAGCGAGGATGTAAACGAGATTGAGGAATTTTCGGCTAAAGAGCCCGAACCAAAAACCAATCCCAAACCAGCAAAAAGCCGCCGTGCTATGAAGCGCAGGCTATATATGTCAGTCGGATTGTTTGTCATAATTATGTCGATAGTCGGGATTTTCTCAACGGTATCATTCACGATGGATGTTGCAAAAAGAATTGCAGACAATACCGGGCTGAAGAACGAATTCGCACAGTTTATATATCCGCTAGTGGTAATAGATCCCCCCGATTTCGATGCGACGGTCGATCTTCCGAATTCGACGATGATAACAGCATCTATATGGAATATCATTCTAAACGAAGATAAGGATAAGTACAGCACCGAGATGGGAATGATGCTTGTGCCCTATCTAGATGTTGAGGCTAGCGCAACACATTTATTCGGTACAGGGCTAACATTCGAGCATGAGTCGGTTGGGGATATTGAACTAGCATTCATATACGATGAGGAAACAAAGTCCTACATAGTGCCGATGTCGCCGAAGTATCTTCCATATTCGCCACGGATAGAATCATTTAAGCGAGTTGGGGAAACATACACCTTGCTAGTGGGATATATGCCGCCGGGCCATTCATGGCTCAACGATTTAAAAGAAGATAATATGCCCGAAGCGGAAAAACATATGGAATATGTCGTGACACGGCGCAAAAATCAGATGAAAATCGTTAAGGTAAAATTCCTACCTAAGGAAGAGAAAATTGACCTCAAATCTAAATAACGGGGGAAAGCTGTGAAAATAATTGGGATTATCGGAGCAATGCCGTCCGAACTTGTGACTATAAGAAATGAGCTGGAAGCGGCAAACATTAAGAATGTAGCCAAATTTGACTTCCATGTAAGCGAGCATGGTGAAGCGACTATTATAAATGTTTGCTGCGGAATAGGCAAGGTGAATGCGGCTATATGCACCCAAATTCTAATAGATCAATTTCAAGTTGATGCGGTTATCAATACGGGGATTGCTGGTGGCATGAGTGATGAAACGCAAATATGCGACATTGTTGTGTCGAGTGATGTTATGCATCATGACTTGATACCTAGATTTTTGGAGGATTATCCACCGTATAATAGCGTTTTTACCGCAGATAAAAGGCTGATTAGCCAAGCGACGAAATCGTGCGATAAACATGGGATTCGCTATTTTGTAGAGCGAATTGTATCAGGTGAAGTATTCGTATCAAGCAATGAAAGACGGCAGGAAATTATCGATGAATACGATCCGTACGCAGTCGATATGGAAACGGCGGCAATAGCTCAATGCGCCTTCAGGAATGGGATTCCATTCGTATCGGTTAGATGTATATCCGACCATGCCGACGATGATGGAGAGATGACATTCGATGAATTTGAAGTAATGGCGGCGGATAGGGTTGCCACAGTCGTGCTAGATATGGTAGAAAATCTATGATTGATATTGACAATTACCGAAATATATGATAGAGTATTATAGCGGATGTGATGATTCGCAACAAAATTATCCTTAAATTTGTTTAAGGATAATGACTGGGTGTGGCGCAGATTGGTAGCGCGCTACCTTGGGGTGGTAGAGGCCGCAGGTTCAAATCCTGTCACTCAGACCAGAACAAACATGATAATAGAGCGGTTTACGAGGAAAATTACATTCCTTGCAAACCGCTCTATTTTGCTACTACGGCAATACTACGAATTTACCAGCCTACCATCTTCAATTTCTATAATTCTGTTACATTGTTTGGCGATATTAATATCGTGAGTGACGATAATAACCGTCTTGCCCTTTTCGTTTAAATTGGTTAGCAACTCCATTATGCCGGCAGATGTCCTACTATCTATTGCACCTGTTGGCTCATCGGCTATTATCAATTCGGTTTCAGCGGCAAGTGCCCTAGCAATGGCGCATCGTTGCTGCTGACCGCCGGAAAGATGTGAGGGCAACTTCCCCGCTAGATCTAGAATGCCCACCATTTCAAGATAGGAATTTACCTTTTTCTTTCGATCTGGCTTTTTCACATTTCTTGCAAGCAGGGGCATTTCAACATTTTCATATACTGTGTAGCTGTGCATCAGCTCGAAATGTTGGAAGACGAATCCAATATGTTCCTTCCTAAATTCATGTTGCTCCTTTACGGACAAATCACTTACGCACACATCATCGTAGAAGTATTTCCCATCAGTCAATGTATCCATACAACCGATAATGTTTAGGAGTGTCGTCTTACCGCAGCCCGATGTTCCGACAATGGATACAAACTCTCCTCTTTCTATTGATAGCGAGATGCCTCTTAAAGCCGTTGTAGATGTGGCTTTATTCTTATATATTTTCGTTACATTCTCTAATTTAATCATTTTTGCCTCCTATTAACTGTGATGGTGTCGTTCTATGTAGGAAAATCAATGGCGCTAAACATGAAATTATAGCTATTGGTATAAGGCTGATGAAAACTACCGGTAACACCTTTTGAAGAACTATTTCCTTAAATGGCGACCAAAGAATATCTCCGCCATACCAATTATGTACAATTGGTAAAATGCCGATTGAGCATAGCAGGAATGAGAAGATAGCCCGTATAATGTTTTCGTATATTATTATCGCCCCGATGTCCTTTTCATTAGCACCGATAGAATACAGTATGCCGTATGTTCTGCGGTCATTTAAGATAGCGACTATCTGCAAGCAGGAAATCATTACTAGAGATGAAAATACAACGACAGCCATAATACGTACAATATAAGAGATAAGCAACCTAGTATCTTCATTTTCAGATTTATACATATCATCTAAAAATCCGACTGTAATTTCTCTCTCATGTTTATCGGCAATATCAGTAATTGCCTTTACTGCCTCATCACGAGTTGTCCCATCGGAAATACTAAAAAACAGCCCACCAACATGGATATAATCATCTGCAACTATTACAGAATTCTCTAGTTCAAGTACATTATTGGCATCTGTTACATATATTCCGTTTATCGTATCAGGATCAATCCAGGTGCTACCACGCTCTAAAAAGCCCTGCACTTGGAATTTAGAATTACTCTCCTCATATATTGTGCCTAACTCAACTTTGTCTTTATAGGCACTCCCTAAATACATATACATTACACCGTCATTTATCTCTTGGTCAGTTATCATATTCCCCGTATCTAATTTTAGCTCACTGAAACCCAGTAACGTCTTATTTATCCATAGTATTTCAAGGAAGCCTGATATCGAATTAACATAATCACTAGCATTTCCACTCTGAATTGCCCTTAATTCGGAAAAACACTCAAAGTCATTCCCGCCGAGTGTAGTACTCCCAATCGACTCAATCTCTTTAGAGTTATATAACTCATTCATAATATCATAATCACGATATGGATGAGATGTAAAACCAAAGATGCCTGAGCGGGACATCCCTTTTGTGAGGGTATGGTCATATTGATTTTCAACATATTGCGTGCCATGATAGAAGAAAAGCGAAAAGGCGATCAATATAAGGCTGATAGTCATTACTAATATTGATGATATAAAACTTTTAAAATTTAAAACTATCTTATGCCATGCGAACATAAATCTTATCCTATTCTTCATTATACCCTCCTTATCCACTCAATGGGTGATATTTTTTTAACCTTATTTAACACTCTATTCATTAGCAACAGAATAATGAGCAATATAGATAATACCACTGCTAAAGTTCTAATTGCGGAGCTTGCCCCGAAAATAAACCTCTCATCGAAAATTAATTTATATGTAATCTGGAGGACGAATGCTAAAATAAATGCCGGTAGTGATATACGCAATAAATCTGTAAAGAGCAACTTAAATAGTTTAGAGTTGCTGTAACCGAATGCCTTACGAATGGCGACTTCCCTCCGCCTCCTCGCTATCCATAAGTCAGTAATAACTAGACACACCATAACGGAAAATATCAATGAAACGATGTTAAATGTTATGCTGAAATATTTATACCATAAATTTTGATAATCCGACATAACTTCAGCTTCATATAATACAAAATCAAGATAAGGATATTTACTGAAATCCGATATATTTTTTTGATATACATCGTCAATTGGAATATCACTTTTCAGCAATATACTAACCGAAATATTGTTAACTTCCGAAGTAGCTTTATTAATTATTGCCGTCCTCTGCTCCGGTGTGCAATAATCCCATACTATATACAGGGAATTATCTATGCCGCCGGACGAATTATTTTCTAAAATATCGATCGTCTTATATTCAGTGCCCTCATCATAAAGGTTAGTGGATTCATATTTCGTTTTAAGGTAATTTGCAAGTGTCTCACCGAGATAAACACACTCCCCACTACTCACTAGTTCTGATTTGTAATGAATCTTCATTCCGTCCTTATTTCTCATCTTTGCCATACTATCGTCAGAAAATAAGATAGATGCATAATATGCTGTTGGTTCACGGTTTAAATACAAAGGGAAGCTGGTCATAGCAACATAACTACAATCCACATTCTCAAAATATTCAATATGCTCCCGTTCAATACATTCCTCACCAGCTTGTCTTTCGTCGGATTTTTCAACATTATATTCAACTCTATATTCAACTACATACTGGTAATTATTTAAACTCATATATTCATTAGTTATCTTTCCTGCAATGTCCGCACAATTTATTATCACAAAATATGATATAGCTAGTCCGATAATCATTAAAATACTAGACGGTATATCACGTAAATATTTTTTTATGTAACCCATACCTTAAACTCCTTAACTTGTGAATAATATCTTAAACCTTCATTACATTACACATAGATATTTTGGTAAAGTCAACCATGTTTTCAAGAAAAGGCAGATGCGAAGATATATCTTGCTATATTCGCATTGAACTATCCGACCATATATGATAGAATAAATCTGACAATAAAACTTAACTAACATCTTCACAAGGAGGGCTAATATGACAGCACTAAATGTAGCAGCAATATTCAGCGATAACATGGTTTTGCAAAGAGATAAAAATATCAGAATTTGGGGGACGGGTGCAGACGGCAATACAGTTACTGCAACTATCAATGGCGATAACGCAGATGCACAAATCCGTGATGGCAGATGGCAAATCGACCTACCGCCGATGGCGGCTGGTGGGCCCTACACTTTAAATATAACCGATGGCGGCGATAGCATTGCTTTTGACAATGTTATGATTGGTGAGGTTTGGCTTGCGGGCGGACAATCGAATATGGAATTCGAGATAAAAGATAGTGACGGCGGGCAGGAACTGCTCGGCACATTAAATGATGTAAATGTGCGGTACTACTACACTCCTAAAATTGCATATATTGATGATGAATTTGAGCAAAAGGAGCGCAATTCTGGCTGGAGCGAATTTTCAGCAGAAAATGCAAAGCACTGGTCGGCGGTAGCGTTCCACTGTGCAAAAAAACTATCTGAAGAACTTAATGTTACTGTCGGCATTATCGGCTGCAATTGGGGAGGCACATCGGCATCGGCATGGATGAGCAGGGAAGCAATCTTAAAAGATAGCGGAACACGAATCTACATTGATGAATATGACGAAGCGGTATCAAAGCATACGATGGACGAGCATAGAAAGATGTGGGACGAATATCAGGAGTATAGCAGGATATGGAATGAAAAGCTTGGCGAAATTTATTCTAAAAATCCCGATACATCTTGGGAAGATGCCCTTGAATACGCAGGAGAATGTAAATATCCTGGGCCGAAAAGTCCATTCAATGAAATGCGTCCGACAGGGCTATATGAAACAATGATTTCTAGGGTATGCCCATACACATTGAGGGGATTTCTGTATTATCAGGGGGAGAGCGACGACCATAGACCCGAGCATTATTATGATTTATTTTCGGCATTAATTAGCGAGTGGCGCAGAGATTGGGGCGATGAGGAACTACCATTCCTATTTGTGCAATTGCCGATGTTCGCATACGAGAATGCACCGGATACGAAGCATTGGGCAAAGATCCGCGAAGCACAATTGCGTGTCTATAATACTATCAAGAATACATATATGGCGCTAATTCCCGATTTCGGTACGATGAATGACATTCACCCAAAGGTGAAAAAACCCGTCGGAGATAGGCTGGCCCTGCTTGCGTTAAATCATGTTTATGGAGTGGATTGCGAATCCGATGCGCCCGAATTAGATAGATTCTACATTAAAGATGATGAAATTCATCTGCATTTCAGAAAGACATATGGCGGCTTGACTGTTAAAGGTGATAGGGTAGAGGGATTTGAAATAGCTGGCGATGATGGAGAATTTCATAAAGCTGATTGCAGCATAATGGGTAATGAGATTCGCATTAAATCGGATAAAATCAGCAGACCAAAGTTCGCTCGGTATAACTGGACCAACCACGGACCTGTAACCATATACAATAAGGCAGGGATACCTCTAGGCGGATTTCGAATATAGAATCCGCCATGTGGATTCCGAATATAGAATCCGCATTGTGGATTCCGCATAGGATAAATCCACATTCACCAGTATGTTTATCGGAGGGAAAGGAATTTTGAAATTACTTTTACATATGTGTTGCGCACCTTGTTCAATTTTCATCGTAGATGATTTAATCGAACAAGGAATAGAATTCGAGGGATTATTCTACAATCCTAACATTCAGCCGATCGACGAATTTAAGCGTCGTCGTGACAATGTTAAAATTCTATCGGAGCAAAAAGACTTCAACGTATCGTATGATGATGCATTCATGCAGGACGAATGGGAGAATTTCGGCGGTAGTGAGCAGGATCGATGCACGATGTGCTATCGTATTCGCATGGACGAGGTAGCAGCATTTGCAAAGGAGAAGGGCTTTACGGCTTTTACGACGTCGCTTTTGATTAGCCCGTATCAACAACATGATTTAATCATAGAATTGTGTGAGAAAGCAGCTGCAAAGCATGGAATTGAATTCTACTACAAAGACTATCGTCCGAACTTCAGACCGGGGCAGCAAATGGCGAGGGAGGCGGGACTATATCGCCAGAAATATTGCGGTTGTATCCTATCATATAATAATCGTGGGAAATAGTAAATTGCACGATACAATAGGCAATCAACTATTCTTTTTAGTGCAATATAATGTTTTGAATTATCTTGACTAAAAACACTTGCAATAAAACTCTCAATATGATAGAATATTATAGTGCTTGGATTATCCGTATTGTCAATGACATTATATTTAGTATTGGCAATTCGGGGTTTAATGACACGGTTCAACCGTACATTGAAGCTGATATTCCTCTATCCTTTTTAAAATTCACAGGGATATGAATATCTGAAAATTAGGAGGAAAGAAAATTGGACGCACTAAAATTAATTACCGAGGCAAATGTTAAAGAGAATCCAGATCGGAAGAGCGTCGTGTAGGGAAAGAGAATCCACCAGAAGTTAACATTGGTGACACTGTTCAGGTTCATGTTAGAATTACAGAAGGTGAGAAATCACGTATTCAAATTTTCGAAGGAACAGTAATTGCTAAGAAGCACGGTGGAGTGCATGAAACTTTTACCGTTAGACGTCTTTCACATGGTGTCGGGGTTGAAAGAGTATTCCCACTACATTCCCCAGTAGTAGAAGATGTAACCATCGTAAGAAGAGGTCGTGTTCGCAGAGCTAAACTATACTATCTACGTGATAGAGTTGGTAAAGCTGCAAAGGTAAAGGAACAAATTCGTTAGGAAAAGAAAAGGAACGCAATGTTCCTTTTTTTGCTATATCATTAATTTCGGGGGCTAGATTATGAACGATGCGCAAAATATCGAATCCGAGGAAAAAGAGAAAAGACCAAGTTTAAAAGAGGACTTATTTGACTGGATAGAATCCATAGTTATTTCAGTTTTCGTTGTTATTTTGATTTTTACTTTTGTGCTCCGTATTATTGAAGTAGATGGCGAGTCAATGGTGCAAACATTACATCATAAAGATAGGTTAATCACGACACATCTTTTTTATAAACCATCGCACGGTGATATAATCGTACTGAACTCAATAGGACTTAACAAGCCAATTGTTAAGAGGGTAATTGGCATTGCTGGTGATGAAATTGATATTAATTTTGAGGAGGGCATCGTTTATCGAAATGGTGAGGCCCTCTATGAGCCATATACAAATACTTTAACTAATGTAAAAGAGTCGGTAGAATTCCCCATTATAGTCGAGGAGGGGAAGGTATTTGTATTAGGCGATAATAGGAATTCCTCTACCGATAGCAGGAGTGACCGAGTCGGTCAAGTCGATGAGGAGCAAATTTTAGGTAAAGTTATTCTTAGGATTTATCCCTTGAGCGATTTAGGATTTGTAAAATAGGAAACCACATGGAGGATATAATGAGCAACATACCATCAATACAATGGTTCCCTGGACATATGGCAAAAACACGCAGATTAATGCGTGAAAGTTTGCCACAGGTTGATGCCGTTGTAGAGATAATTGATGCTAGGATTCCCGCAAGTAGTAGGAATCCTGAAATAGATAAAATTATTGATGATAAACCAAGAATTTTAGTACTTAATAAGAGCGATTGTGCCGATAATGCGGTTAATAATCTATGGTTAGATTATTTTAAAAGGCAGGGAATACCCGCCATGATAGCCAATAGTAAAACGGGTAAAGGCATCAATGCCTTTGTCCCACTTGTGAAGTCGGCACTTAGTGAACTTATCGAAAGGCGGCAGTCAAGGGGAATGGCGGGGAGGCAGTTGCGTATAATGATAGTCGGTATCCCCAATGTGGGGAAATCTTCTTTCATAAATCGTTTAGCTGGCGGTCGCCGTGCAAAAGTTGAAGATAGGCCCGGAGTGACAAGAGGACGCCAATGGGTTACTCTCAATAAAGATATTGAATTGCTTGATATGCCCGGCATGCTATGGCCGAAATTTGAGGACGAATCCGTGGGAGAAAGGCTTGCTTTCACTGGTGCTATTAAAGATGATATTCTTGATACCGAATTACTTGCGATGCATTTGCTAGAATATCTATATACTCATTATCCGGATGTGCTGGAAGATCGCTTTAAAATCGCCCCAAATCAGGAGATTGAGCATAGTTATGATTTACTGGTGCAAGCGGCAAAAGGGCGGGGAATGTTATTGCAAGGCGGTGTAGGCGATACGGAAAGAGCATCCGTAAAAATACTTGATGAATTCCGCAGTGGAACGCTAGGCAGAATTTCACTAGAATCACCATATGACGGGGGTAGTCAGTGATGTCAATTTATCTTTTTGACGATTTATTACGAAGTAACTTTCCTGTAATATGCGGTGTTGATGAGGCAGGCAGGGGACCTTTAGCAGGTGATGTATTTGCAGCCGCAGTTATCCTACCGCAAGGCATCGTGATTGAAGGGCTAAATGATAGCAAGAAGATAACACCGAAAAAGCGAGAAGAGCTATACGATATTATTATAGATAAGGCAATTTCATATTGTGTCGCATCGGCAAGTGTTAAGGAAATCGAGAAGATGAATATTCTAGGTGCGACGATGTTAGCGATGGGTCGGGCGGTTGACGGATTAAGTTTAGTGCCTGATTTAGCCATCGTCGATGGAAATCAAGTCCCCTCTATATCGTGTGAAGTGCATAATGTTGTTAAAGGCGATGCCAAATCGGCAAGCATTGCCGCTGCTTCAATTTTGGCAAAAGTCAGCAGGGATAGATATATGTTGCAACTACATAACGAGTATCCGCAGTATGACTTTGACAAACATAAGGGATATGGGACTAAGCGACACTTTGAAATGATAATGAAACACGGCAGGTGCGATGCACATAGGACAAGTTTCCTCAAAAATGGAGGCTAGGAATGGATAGGGCCATAATGGGGAAATTCGGCGAAGATAGGATATGCAATTATCTACTTAAAAAGGGTTACACTATCATAAGCCGCAATTACTTTTCAAGATTCGGTGAAGTTGACATTATAGCTGAAAATAATGATGTAATAGCTTTTGTCGAGGTAAAAACTAGGACGACGGATTGCATGGTGACAGGGCTAGAGGCAGTAACTAAATCGAAACAAAAGAAAATCATAAAAACAGCGCAG
>CALLQQ010000018.1 GCA_938014915.1 uncultured Clostridia bacterium | reverse complement strand
TGCACCCGCTCTGATGTCTTTAGCTATAGCCGCCTTCAATTGAGTTAGATTTTCATCTTTCACCATAATGGAATTAATATTTACGGTAATGTCCTCGTTTATTTCGTCGATTAGTTCAATATTCCCTACATCGGCTAAATTCCGCTCCACCATCTTGATTGTCGCCTCTTTAAATTCGTCAGTTTCTTCAAGATGTTTTATTAATTCATATTCCTGTTCATCACTATAATAAGTCCTGTTCATTCTCGTTCCGTTCTTCATCTTGTAGGAAATATTAACATCTCTGAAGCTATATTTATATGGATACGAAAAATATGTGTCTACACTTAATTCGTCCACAAATTCGCCCTCGGCAATATGCGAATTGTCTTTTTGGGTTTTATAGCGTTCCAATGTTTTCTCGTGGAATTCTATTATATCTGCTATCTTTTCTTTATCTTTAAATATTACTTTTACATCACTGCTACGGTGGTATGTGTCATAATAGTTATATGTTAGTTCCACAGACCGAACACTGTTAAGATTAGGTGTTTTATAGAACAATCCAAAAGCATCAGTCTGCACGAATGGCCCTACAAAAATCATAATAGCAATTGCCGTCACAACATATCGTATTGCCGATAACCAGAATCGCTTGAATCCTCTGTTGGTGATTACTTCTAATATGAAGTATATTACAGCCGATACAATTAACGCTGATGCAATGCTTATATTCGTTATCGCCGCCGAAAAGTGAGTTACTATCACGCAATATGTTACTGCTGATATGAGAATATAGTATAGTACCTTGAATACGAATGGCTTGCCGCAATCTTCGGCTTTTCTCTTTTTGTTAAGCACGAATGAGCCGACAATTGCTGCCGCAGTAATTATCACAATTGGTATGAGATTCCTAAAGTTGTAAATAAAATGCTCCGAACTACCCTCATATACGTCCAACACAGATCCCATGGTGCCTATCAATACACCGAGTGGGGAGGTGACGGTAATTAAATTAAATGCAATTTGGTCTTGCAAAATTCCATAGATGTTATTCATCGCACCGAATACTGTTACTGCTATTGTTATCGGTATTATACCATTCAGAATAAGTGCATATGTCACTGCCTCAATCAAGCTACCACAACATATACTAACAAAAGTCGTTAGCGCATATGCCATTATCATGGCAACACCGACACCTAAAAAGATTGGCAATATAATGCCTAAGTCGGGTAAAAGCCTAAATTCCTCCTCAATCCTAAGATTCGTAAGACCGCTAAAAATAAAGCCGATAATCCCACCAAATAAATATGGTGATAGGTATGTTGTAAGCCCCGCCATGAAGTCGGCAGTATATCGTGCCGTGCCAGTTAGTGGCGCTGAATACGCCATATCTACAAGTGATTTATTATACATATAATCGAATGAGGAAAATACGGTAAATACTCCTCCTATTGCGGCAATTGCTACGCAAAAAACCCCAATCACTGCAAAAACTGCAACACTAGCTTGATATTTATTAACAAGCTCGCCCGCATCTATTACAGTATTTAATTTGTTCGTATAAAATAAATTCTGTGCTATGAACATCAATGGTAGACCAAGCAGGTTTAGAACCGTTAGCACTATCCATGCTCTTGAATTGCGTTTCAATCTGAATTTGTAATATTTGTAGGCGGAATTCCCCCTAACCCTCGATAGAGCTGTACTCATATCCCAAACCCTCCATTTCATAAATAAATACTTCTTCTAGTGAGAGCGGAACAATATCAAGTATTTTCGGCTCTCTTGCCATTAATTTTGTATTTATTTCTTCCTCGCTCCCTTTGACAATTAAATAGATAATGCTGCCCCTTTTATCATAATGCAGAATCTCCAAATCGCTGAAATCGTCCTGTGTATATTCTTTACTGAATGCCGTTTGCACCTTATGCACATTGCCCTTGACACTATCAAGGTCACGATTAAAGATTATCTTGCCCTTATGGAGTAGTCCGACAGTATCGCAGAATTCATCAATCTCCTTTAGGTTATGTGATGATATTACTACCGTCATTTGATTATCTACCATAGAATCAACTATCATGCGTTTAACGATTATGCGCATAGTCGGATCTAGCCCGTCGAATGCCTCATCTAATAGCAGATAATCCGGCTGACTTGCTAGTGCGCAAATCACTATCGCCTGTCTTTTCATCCCTTTAGAGAAGTTCGCTAGCTTCTTTTTTCTGGGGAGTTTGACTATTTCCCATAACTCCCTGAATTTATCGTCACTATAATTCGGATAGAACATCTTACTATATTGGCTTAATTCATCTAAGGTGTAGTCGCCGAATTGAACGGTTTCATCGTTAACAAAGAATACCTTTTCCTTAACGTGAGCATTGTCGAATACCTGCTCCCCGTCAATTTCTACAATGCCATCTTCCGCCGAATAAACGCCGGAAATTAGTCTTAATATCGTTGACTTCCCTGCTCCATTGGACCCAAGTAGTCCGTATGCGGATCCTTTATTTATCTCTAGATCTATATTATCAAGTGCAACAAAATTACCGAACCTCTTAACAACATTCTGAAATTTAATCATTATAGTCCTCCGCCCTTCTTTTGAAGATATATATCATCTATAACTTTGCGCAATTCCTCTTTACTAACACCGGAATTTAATGCATCAACCGTTGCCTCTTCAAATGCATTCATTGCTCTGTTCTGTGCAATCTTCATTACAGTATCTAGTGACGCAACATAACTCCCTTTACCAGGTTGCGAAAATATAATCCCGTCACGCTCTAGCTCCTGATATGCTTTTTGCACCGTATTCGGATTTATTCCAATTTCTTTTGCCAATACTCGAACTGCGGGTAATTGTTCATCCTCTTTCAATATGCCCTTAACAACTAATTCCAATACTCTCTTATATAATTGTTCGTATATTGGTATTCTTACACGTGAATCGATCGAAAACATATATTCACCCCCGAATTGAACTGTATTACTCGTACTCATACAAGTATAGTAACATGGTATTTGACAAAAAGCAATAGTTTTTATCAAATAATTTTATTTCTTTTATAGGATTCATCATTGATAATGTACGACTTTTATAGTATAGTATTATTAGGGGAAAGTTGGTTTATGCTTTACTTTTTCCCTATTTGCTAAAAATTTTATGCTGGCCTGGCATGCCTGTCTGTTTTTGAAAGGAATGGCTATCTTGATTAGAAAGACTAAAATTGTGTGCACTCTTGGCCCTGCAACCGACGATCCCGAGGTACTTAAACAACTTATTTTATCGGGAATGGATGTTGCCAGGTTCAACTTTTCACACCAAAACCAAACAATCCACAGAGAAAGAATTAATCAGCTGAAAAAAATGCGTGAGGAATTAAAGCGCCCGATTGCGACGATACTCGATACAAAGGGGCCCGAAGTAAGATTAGGCTCCTTCGTTGGGAATAAGGTTGAGATTAAATCTGGGCAGCGTTATATTTTAACTACAAAGAAGTGCGAAGGTGACGATAAAAAGTCATTCATCAGCTTCCCGGGGCTGGTGAACGATGTTTCTATCGGTACTAAGATTCTTGTTGATGATGGTCTTATTGAACTCGTTGTCGCTGAAATTAAAGGAACGGAAATTATATGCGATGTTATAAACGGTGGCTTCCTATCCAACAATAAGGGTGTGAATATACCCGGTGTTAAGCTATCAATGCCATATTTGAGTGAGCAAGATATCAGCGATATTAAATTCGGTATAGAAATGGGATTTGACTTTATAGCTGCATCTTTTGTTACGTCGGCGGACGACCTTATTCAAATTAGACAAGTACTTGATGAGGAGCATTGTCATCACATCAAGCTTGTCGCCAAAATCGAAAATGCTGAAGGCGTGGATAATATAGATGATATCCTGCGTGTGACGGATGGAATTATGATAGCTAGGGGCGACCTCGGTGTAGAGATTCCATTCGAACGAATTCCCGTCATACAAAAAAAGCTTATAAAAAAGGCTTATAACGCTGGTAAGCAAGTTATAACTGCAACGCAAATGCTCGATTCAATGATGAAGAATCCTCGCCCGACTAGAGCGGAGGCGAATGACGTCGCAAGTGCAATATATGATGGCACTAGTGCTATAATGCTATCGGGAGAAACTGCCGCTGGCGATTATCCAATTGAAACTATCAAGGCAATGGCGTCAATTGCTAGGACGACGGAGCATGATATAGACTATTTAAGGCGATTTAGACTGCGTGATATAGACGAATTGCCGAATGTAACTAACGCCATTTCCCATGCGACTGTTACTACTGCGCATGACCTTAATGCGAGGGCGATTATCACCGTCACAAAGACTGGACAAACTGCTAGATTAATATCGAAATATCGTCCGTCATATCCAATTATCAGTTGTACTACTGAGCCTACAATTTTAAGACAGATGAATATGTCATGGGGAGTAACTCCTCTTTTGATAGACGAAAAAGAAAGTACTGACGAACTATTCGATGCTGCTGTTGAAGCGGCGGAGGCGAACAATTTAGTCGATAATGGCGATCTTGTTGTTATAACGGCTGGTGTTCCTCTCGGTGTGTCGGGGACAACGAACATGATGAAAGTCCATGTTATTGGCGATGTTCTCGTTTCTGGAATTGGAATTACTAATACGACCGCTTGCGGAAATCTTTGTGTATGCGACAATGAGGAAGAGGCTATCGAAAGATTCAAAGAAGGAGATATTTTAGTCGGACCTCAAACATCGAATAATCTTCTTTCTATAATGAGGAAATCGTCGGGCATTGTGACTGAGCAAGATGGCTTGAACTCTCATGCTGCAATTGTTGGGCTGGCGCTGGATATACCCGTTATTGTCGGTGCGAAAAATGCAACAAAAATTCTTAAATGCGGCGCTACCGTAACTATCGATGCTATACAAGGTATTGTTTCTAGTAATCAAAATTGTATTAGAAAGTAAATTCATATAAACTTTTAAACTTTGAGAACCATCCATGTTGATGGTTCTCATTTTGCCTTTACAATTGTTGCAATTTTGTGTATAATAAATGTAACATTTTAATTAGGCTAGGAGATTGACATATGAAAAGATACATCGCTTTAGCTATCGCCTTTATGTTTATAATGTTCTCTTTCACGGGGGATATTAATATAAGTGCTGTGGGTGGCAATTCGTCTGATTTAGATGGTGAAATTACGTCTACTTCTGGACTTACTACAACAACAGATGATAGTCAAGGAACGACTACCACCGCAACGGATAAAGATTCGCCAAGTGAGAATGATTCAGGGCTTGAATTAAGCATTAGCAAAGGCAATTCGTGGGAATCGGGCGGATTGTTCTATGCACAATACGACTGTATTTTAAAAAACAGCAATAACTATATAATAAGGGATTGGAATGTTGAAATTCCCGTCCCCGATGATGCCCAATTTGAACAAGGCTGGAATGGTGAATTCACCCATTCTGATGGCAAGATCCATATAACGGCGGTTGCTCATAATGAAATAATCGATGCAAATAATTCTGTGGAATTTGGATTTATTATGGCTACTGCAAGCCCCGATTTTAATCCTACCAGTCTTATTGTTAACGGCAGTAAACAGGCGGAAAATAGCGATAATAGCAATGAGAATAACAATTCGAGTAGCAATGCGAGCAACAATGCGAATAGCAATGCGAATAGCAATGCAGGTAGCAATGACAATAAAAAACCTAACAAGGGAGAAAGCCCATCGGCTAATACTCAATCAAAATATGAGCCTAATAAAGGAGCCATATCCGGCGATGACTGGTTAAGCGTTAAAGGCAATAAAATTGTCGACCGAAACGGTAAAGAAGTCTGGCTAACGGGAGTGAATTGGTTCGGCTACAATACTGGCACGAATTGCTTTGATGGATTGTGGGCATGCCACCTTGAGGACAGTTTACAGTCAATTGCCGACCATGGTTTTAATCTACTAAGAGTGCCATTTTCAGTTGAGCTAATAAAAGAGTGGTCAAATGGAAAATATCCCGAAGCAAACTTTAATCAAGCTATAAATTCCGGTCTTGTCGGCATGAACAGCCTTGAAATTTTCGACCACGTTGTTAGCACGTGCCAAAGCATCGGTCTTAAAATTATGATAGATATACATAGTGCCGAATCCGATGCTATGGGGCATATGGCGCCAATGTGGTATTCTGGCAAAATCAGCACGACCGATTATTTCAACGCTTTATCATGGATGGCTAAGCGCTATAAAAATGACGATACCATCATTGCATACGATCTGTGTAACGAACCTCACGGCAAACCGCACGAATCACCAAGAGCTGTGTGGAACGATTCTAAAAGCGATGATAATTGGAAGTATGTCGCCGAAAGGGCAGCGATGAAAGTCCTTGAACAAAATCCTAATGCATTAATCATGGTTGAAGGAATTGAGATATATCCGAAAGATATTAAGAAAAATTCATCTTTTGCATCGACAAGTTCTGGCGACTATCATTTTAATTGGTGGGGCGGGAATTTGAGAGGGGTCAAAGATTATCCCATCAACCTAGGCAAATATCAAAATAAGCTTGTTTATTCACCTCATGACTATGGTCCCGCCGTATATGAACAACCGTGGTTCAAGTCTGGATATAATTACGATTCATTAATGAAAGATTGCTGGCGAGATAATTGGTTCTTCATCTATGAGAACAAGACTGCGCCCCTGCTAATTGGGGAATGGGGCGGATTTATGCAAGAACCGAATTTAACATGGATGAAACATATGCGAAAGTTAATTAAAACTCACAAACTCCATCATACATCTTGGTGCTTTAATCAGAATTCGGGCGATACGGGCGGTTTAATTTTGGACGACTGGACTACTTGGGACACTGAAAAATATAACTTTGTTAAAGAAGTTCTTTGGCAGAAGAATGGTAAATTTGTCGGGCTCGATCACAAAGTACCTTTAGGCAGGAATGGAACTGTATTAAAATAAGGCAGAATTACACGATAATATTCCGAATTAGTTCATAAGAACAATTCGGAATATTTTTCTTAAATTTATTTAAAAAAGTACTTGACACATAGTTGTTTCTGTGTTATTATATTAAAGTCATCATTTGCGGATGTGGCGGAATTGGCAGACGCGCTAGACTTAGGATCTAGTGTTTCACGACGTGCAGGTTCGACCCCTGTCATCCGCACCAAAAAAGCAACAAACTCTAATTGAGTTTGTTGCTTTTTCTTTTAAAGAATTCTTCCAATTTGGCGGCGCTCTGATTTTCATTTATCTTCACCTTGATTTTTTATAATGCACATTTCCTGCTTTAATAACACACACGATTGGCGGCGCTCTTATCCCACTTGTTACCACCCCGTATCTCTACTTCTTTCTCAGCTTACTTGCACCCTACTAGATTCTATTCATTCTCTATCTAATTTATTCCTTTACATAATATAGAGTTAATTTTTATGATGACTTGACATTTTTCTTTTTCCATATTATAATTGCATTTGTCAGCTTTTGGCTGTGGATTGAAATTATATGATGTATAGGAATGTATCTTTAAAGACCATACAAAATTGTATGGTCTTTAGGCTTTTGTTAATTTACTTATAACTAACACCGTAATGACTTATATGTTCTTGACACTTCATCCGACGGAAAAGTATGGGGAAATAATATGAGGCATACGACTCGTGCTGGTGCAGAAAAGGAGCTCAGAGAGCTTACCAAAACACTCCAAAATGAAAAGCTCTTAAAGTTTTGTAAATTAAGCATTGTTGGAGGTGGATTCCTTACGCCATATCATGTTGAAGTGAACTATTGCCCTGCATACCTAATGCAAACCCTTGCCAATATGACAACAGAAGTTGGCCCGAGGCTTGGTCGTGACGTAAAAGGCAAATATGCATCAGCTAAGACTTCCTTTGTTGGCTCAAGTGGAAAAATTAAATATGGAGTTTTTGATTTATCTAAATTTGGTGGTATGGAAGATCCGCATATGCCAATTACATACTATCTGATTGCGTATAATAATTTTAAGACAAAAGTATAAAAGAAAAGTTGCGCAACAGAAAGCATCGGCTTTTTGCTGCGCAACTATAGTTAGGTGGCTTTCGATGAGAAACTATGTGAAAACAATAAAAATGGTTGTATTGCTAATTGGCACCTATATAATCAATTTTTTATTATTACCTCTTATTTTTATGGATATTACAACAAGCGGGGTTAATGCTGCCGCCATTATTTCTACTATTGCTTTTTCTGTAATTGGCTTTATATTTATAACAGACAAGTTGCGGTATTGGTTGCTTAGTAATATCATCTGTTTTTTATTAGCAGTATTATATCACCCTCAAGGAATATACGGCATTGGCATACCTTTAAGGATCGGATTTCCAATTGTAGGCTCTGAATCATTACCTTACGATAGAAGTGTTGCATGGATAGGAGTAGTAGTTTTTGTAGTTGAAATCTTTATAATTCAAGTTTTGATTTGGTGAGGTGTGAAAATAATCAGAAGACTATTAGTC
>CALLQQ010000017.1 GCA_938014915.1 uncultured Clostridia bacterium | reverse complement strand
CAATGAGCCTCTATCATATCTACGATTTCCTCCGAGCATGAGCCGCAATCCATGGGTCCCCTTTTCCTGCGGGGAAAACAAATGAACATTCATCCTTACCTGATTTTGCAATATAAAAGTCTTTATATTTGCACACTTGAGTGTTATATACTTTTCTCCATATAAAATTGCTAGAGAAAGAATATTCACTACCATTGAATCCTGACTCAGCTAAAATAGGTTTTATCCACTCTGAATCTGAAAGCTCAATATCTTTAAATTTTAACATTAATTTAGCACCTCAAAAATTACATCTATTATTTCATTATTTATTTTATCTATATCGTAAGGATTTACACCGTCACTACACTTAATAATATTCCAATTCAACTTGTCCGCCGCATAGAGTGCAGCTTCACGACAATTAAAAAGATACTCAACATCCTTTTCGTGTATATCCTTTTTAGTATTATCTCCATTGTATCTACTCGTCATCAGTGATTGTGAAATCTCAATAGGCATGTCTAGAAAAATCACTTTATTCGGTATTGGTAGCCCAAGTTTCACAAACTCGTAATCATAGAGCCAATCAAGATATGTATCCCACTCATTATGGGGGAGTTTAACCATCTGGTGAATTATATTAGAACTAACATATCTGCTAGCTAGAATTAAATCACCACTTTTATAGTTGCTTTCCCAGAACTTTTTATAGCTTGCGTATCTATCGACAGCATAAAAGCTTGATGCGGCATAAGCATTGACACCATCAACACTTGAAGAAAACTCACCCGATAGATACATTTTAACTAAGGCTGACGATGGCTGATCATAATCGGGGAAAGAAATCGCCGTTACTTTCTCTCGAATTAATTTGCCTTGTATGAGTTCAAATTGAGTTGTCTTTCCGCTCCCGTCTAAACCATCTATAACAACTAGCTTGCCTTTACTCGCCATTTGTAAGCTCCTTATAATATTCTCTTACTTCTTTAATTTTGCCACAAGTCATACTTCCCTCGGGGCAAGCTCCCCTAACGCATCCCGGACCAGCACTTTTAAATACGGTCGGCGCTATGTCGATGCAAATTCTTAGCATCTCATCTGCAACCGCCTTAATCTCCCATTGGGCTCTATTACAGCAACGAAGACTGAAGAAGTTAAGTAAGCTCCTCGCATTGAAAGTTGCTATCATTTTCGTATGTGCAGCATTGGGCAGGACGAATCTAGCATCTTCAATAGCCATTTTTTCCGCTTGGGATTTAGCTTTTTTCTCGCTAATTCCTTGACCAATTAAATTATCAAAATGCTTTCTGATAAGAATATCAGTAATCCTATTATAAGCTTCAATATCATTTTCCATTGCTTTTAAATAAACTTGCTCAGCCTCTGGTGATGATTCAATCTCGGGTGGAATAACGAATTGGAAGTTATCCCCTCTAACGTATCTTTGACTTTGCACAGAAAAAGAAGCCATCCTATGGCGTGTTATCTGCGCTAGTAGAGAGCGTGATACTCCCTCTAGCCCGAATGTAAATGTGACATGCTCGATAGTGCTTTCGTGTCCCATTTTAATTAATCTCGAAACTAGCTCCGCCGATTTCTTGGCATCTAGATTATTTAGCAATTCATCTATTTCACTGTCAGAATAGCACAGTCTAGCGGATGCCGCTATTATTTTTTCTGGGTTAGGGGTATGTGTTATTAAAGTCACTCTCATTATTTATTACCCTACCTTTCTAAATAAACACTAACAATACTATAAAATTATATCATAAAACCACTTTTAACGCAAACTTTTTAACCCTCATTTTCAGTATTGTGTGCATCCCTAACAGTTGCAAATACTACCGCCGTTATAGTTTTTGCACCTGCTAATTTTAGCACCCGTGCACATTCGCTCAACGTGTTCCCTGTTGTCAAGACATCATCACATAGTAATATATCACGGCTGAAGATTCTTTCAGGCTTAGTCACTGTGAACGCATCAAGCAAATTCAAAGCTCTTTCATGCTTAGTTAGCACTTTTTGATCTTTGGTAGCCCTATTCTTCTTTAATGCCTTTGAATCATATTCTATCCCAAGGTATGTAGAAAGATTCTTCGCTATTAAATGTGATTGATTATATCCACGTGCGATTTTAGCCCTCCTTGTCATTGGCACACTAATTAATAAGTAATTTTCATTATCGTTCTTCAGTCGTCTAGTAATAATTTCGGCGATGGCTTTAGCATTTACACCGCACGAATTATACTTCATATCAATTATAGAGTGTTTTACAATATCATTATAAAATAGTGGCACAATGCACCTGTCGTAATGCGGATATACTCTTTTTTGCGTGTTTTCTTCATTAGTTGTAAATTCGCAAATACAACCTGCCTTACCACAAGTATTGCAAACTTCATCACCCGTAAAGGGTAGCTTTTTTAGACATATAGAACAAAACAACTTGTCCCAACGGATAAATCTATCGCAAAAGGGGCATCTCATCGGTGCAATTAAATCAACTAAAAAGCTCCAAGCCTTCATCGCTATCCCTCTCAATTTGCCTTTCTATCAAGAATTTTAATCCAGTGTATCTTAAAGTCTTTCTATCATTCCCAACCATGAAGGCAATTCTATTCTTCGATCCTACTAGTATCAATAGTTTCTTTGCTCTAGTAACGCCCGTATATAAAAGATTCCTAAAATACAGCTTATCGTAACCGCCGAGCACGGGGATTATTACAGCATCGAATTCGCTACCTTGACTTTTATGAACTGTAATCGCATATGCAAGCTCAAGTTCTAGTAAAAGATCGAAATTATAATGTGCAATTTTACCCTCGAAGTCGATAACAATGGTTTGGGTTCGTTTGTCGATCATCTTAATAATACCAATATCGCCATTATATATGCCTGCTCCCTTTTCGCCTTTCATATCCCACTCAATATCATAGTTGTTCCTCACCTGCATAACTTTATCACCATCACGGAATGTAATATCACCATATTTTATTTCTGTTTTATCCTTGTGCTGCGGATTTAATTCCGCTTGCAAAGATGAGTTCAACTCTAAACAACCGAGTGTCCCCCGACGATTCGGTGTTAGCACCTGAATATCATCAATCGGTGAGAATTTATATGTTCTTGGGAGGCGCTTTGCACATAATTCGACAATCGTATCTTCTGCATCCTGCGGGTCAAGTCGTTGCATAAAGAAAAAGTCACTATCCCGTGTTGCAAGGTCCGGCATATCGCCAATAACAATTCTGTGCGCATTAGTTACAATGCGGCTCTCAGCGGCCTGGCGGAAAATCTCTTTTAACTCTACAAGTGTCAACATATTACTTTCAATAAGGTCCTTTAGGACGTTCCCCGCCCCTACTGAGGGGAGCTGATCGCTATCACCGACCATTATTATACGGCATGATAATCTCATAGCCTTTAGTAATGCTTCAAATAGCAATGTATCGACCATTGACATTTCATCAATTATGATAACATCGGCATCGAGGAGGTTTTCTTCACATTTTAGGAATTTCATGTTGCCGTTGTCTGAATATCCAACTTCTAAAAGACGGTGAATTGTTTTAGCCTCATATCCCGTTAATTCAGATATTCGCTTTGCTGCTCTCACCGTCGGTGCGGCAATCAATACTTTATCGCCTTTTCCCTTAAAAATTGAGATAATGGCGTTTAAAGTAGTGGTTTTACCCGTACCTGGACCACCCGTTAGAATGAGCGCCCCTCTAGACAGGGCAAGCGATATTGCCTCCCTTTGAAGGCTCTCATATTTTATTCCTAATTCCACCTGCATTTTGTCAATTGCCTTTTCATGCGATACATTTATATTTGGAAATGAGTGTTTGATAATGGCTAATCTTCCGGCAATATAATTTTCAGCATCATAATATTCCCTTAGGTAGATGAAGCTCCGCTCTCTTTTGATTAACTCGCAAAGTGTACCGTCTTCTATTTCAATGTTTAAAGCTTCACCAAATTTATCTTCATCAATATTAAGTAATGCGCATGCCGTTTCAGTCAACCTATCCAGTGGTAAGCAAGTGTGTCCCGAATTGGCATTCCTAATAAGTACATACGATATACCTGCCCTTACTCGATTTATATTATCTTCAGAGAATTGGAATTCGCTTGCGATTTTGTCCACTATTAAGAAGTCCATTTCAATGCCTGCTGAGCATAATTCAAATGGATTCTCACTAATGATATCTATGCTAGCCTTCCCCCACTTTTTCCATGCACGAACACTGAATGAGGGGGAAATCCCGAATTTCGATAGATATACCATGACAGTCCTAATACCGAAAATCTGCTTAAATTCTTCCGCGATACTCTCACGTAATTTTTTTGATATACCTTTTACTTCGGATAATCTTTCAGGTTCCTGTTCTATGATGTCAAGCGTTTCATCCCCGAAATGGTCTACAATGCGTTTCGACATTGCTGGTCCAACGCCTTTGACAATCCCGGATGCTAGATAGCGGCGAATTGATGCAGCTGATGTTAGCAAACTTCTTTCGCATACTTCAGCCCTGAACTGAGTTCCATATTTAGCATGAGTGATATATGTACCCGTTAAACGGAGCTCCTCCCCAATTTGCACACTACCAAGCTCGCCAACAACGATGACTAGTTCATCGCCGCTAGCAAGCTCCAGCACAATATATCCGTTGTCGTCATTTCTATATATAACGGATTCGACACTTCCCTCTAAATGTATGAATTCCTGCTCTTTATACATATATCCTCCCAAATAAACACTATACTTATATTATAGAGCATTTTCCCCACTTGTGCAATGAATCTGATTATCTTTATAAATTCCTTCATCTAGAAAGTTGATTACCTCCTGAGAATCGCATATGTAAATAAACTCAAATTCTTCGCAAAGCAACATGCATATCTTTCGTGTTTCTTCATCAATTCCCATGTCGGCAATCACGATATTGTCGGGACGCACTATACCGTTCCACTTCCCCCTATGCACAAACCCCCTAATGAAGTACTCTACATCGTCAATATGTCCGCTCACAGGAATAATTATGATATTGGTGCCGACACTCCTTTGCTTCGATGTAAGTAGAGTGCGGGAGATTACGTTAATCGACTCAACTAGTGCAAAAACAGTAATGATAATTGCTATCGTTATATATATGTACATCATAACAAAAACTCCTCTCTTCATTATAATATGAAAGCGAGAGGAGTTTTGCTATTAAATTTTAATTGCTCTACTGATTGAGTGCATCTAACAATGCCTCAACTTTATCTGTTTTTTCCCACTTAATTGGCAAGTCCTCTCTGCCCATGTGACCGTATGCGGCAAGAGGCTGATAACTTGTATTCCTTAAATCAAGTAAATCTATAATGCCATCAGGCGTTAGATTAAATACATTCATTACGGCATTTGCTATCTTTGTTTCGTCGTACTTACCAGTACCGAATGTATCGATCATTATCGATACCGGCTGCGCTACGCCAATTGCGTATGCTAGCTGCACTTCACATTTATCAGCTATCCTAGCAGCAACGATATTTTTAGCTATATATCTTGCAGCATATGATGCGGACCTGTCCACCTTTGTCGGGTCTTTACCTGAAAAAGCTCCGCCACCATGCTTAGAATAGCCGCCATAGGTGTCAACTATTATCTTCCTTCCAGTTAATCCGCTATCACCTTGCGGACCGCCTACAACGAATCTGCCTGTTGGATTAACAAGTATAGAAGTCCTATCATCAAGTAAATTATTTGGTACGATAGGATTTATAACGTGTTTTATAATATCTTCTCTAATTTCGTCAAGTGTTACATCTTCAGAATGTTGCGATGAAACAACTATTGTATCAACCCTAGATGGTTTATCATCAATATACTCGACCGTGACTTGTGTCTTGCCATCGGGACGCAAATAGCTTAAGGTTCCGTTCTTTCTTACTGCAGTTAATTGTCGTGCTAATTTATGTGCAAGTGAGATTGGCATAGGCATTAGTTCCGGTGTTTCATTACATGCATAACCGAACATCATACCCTGATCGCCAGCACCGGTCGAGCTACTTATTTTATCTTCCTTAGCTTCTAGCGATTTATTCACACCTAATGCAATATCGTCGGATTGCTCATCAATTGATGTAAGCACGGCGCAAGTCTTCCCGTCGAAGCCGTCGTTAGCATTATCGTAACCAATGTCAAGTACTACATCACGAGCAATTTGCGGTATATCCACATAGCAATTCGTCGTAACTTCTCCCATTAGTAATACCATGCCAGTTGTTATAATTGTTTCACACGCTATGCGAGCATCTTTATCCTTTGATAGAATTGCGTCGACTACGGCATCGGAGATTTGATCGCAGACTTTATCGGGATGCCCCTCTGTAACAGATTCCGATGTGAACAAGTATTTCTTCATTATATTCCTCCTAATTTAGACAAAACAGCACCCGTTAAACGAGTGCTGATTTTTACATATAAAAATCCCTCATCTTCCGTATTAAACGCAGGATTTAGCACCTTTGCACATATGCAGGTTGCTGGGTTTCACAGGTCCTGTTCCTCCACCACTCTTGATAAGGTATTAAGTTATGATTACATGATACTACTTTTCTTCTTTGATGTCAATAGCTACTTCGCTAAATTCGCACGTTTTAATGCCAAAAAAATCGGGAATGATGCTGATAAAGTAATTGCAGGCTTTAATATATTAAGTACTGTTGCTTGTGCCACTCTAGCAATAATCAATTCTATGTTGTTAGGCCAGCCCTTAAGAGCATTAAAAACTGGTGTTAAGGCAATATTCAATAAGGCTCCTACTATTACAAAGGCGAGGATTGTTATAATGTAGGTTATAACATATGTGAATACCTTGTCTTTTTTGCCTATTAGCCTTTTATACGTAAATTTTACTGATAGCGCTAAAGTAATGCCCATGCAAAAATTGATTATCTGCCCTATCCCAAATGATGTAGTAGACATCAGTTGTATAGCATTCTTTATAAATGCCACAAAAATTGCAGGCACAACCCCACCTACTAG
This sequence comes from uncultured Clostridia bacterium, assembly GCA_938014915.1. Taxonomy (GTDB): domain Bacteria; phylum Bacillota; class Clostridia; order Oscillospirales; family Ruminococcaceae; genus JAAZLM01. Next base: position 9,094 of record CALLQQ010000017.1, on the reverse strand, counting down.
AGTCGCTATTACGGTAGGAATATCGGATGCATCAAATTTTAGGTATTCATTGCCTGGCCCCAACGGTATTTCAAAATACGATAATACCACACCGACCGCAGCGAGAATGCCGATAATACATATTTGCCTCACCGAATATCTGCTTGCATTTTGTCCTGGACTTGATTTTGTGCTTGTGTTCATCTTTCTTTACCTCCATAATTCAGCTATTGCTGTAATGTGTAGCAAATCTGAAATGGGGTAAAAACACGCCCTTAAAGATTAATCTTTAAGGGCGTGATAAGTGTATTGTACTAAAAGTGCATATCACTAAGATGCACAGTTCTAAGAACATAGCATAAAAGTATATGGCACTAAAGTGCATATCACTATCGCTTCTTTCATCCGGACTTTAACCGTCGGTCTTGGGATTTCACCAAAGTCGGCGCTAATGCGCTCGTGGACTAAAGGCATCAGCCTTATTACCACCGGTGGAGACTTCCACTCCGCCCTGAAACAGATTTGCAATATTAAAATTAACTGTGTGTTTTTATTCTTCGTCGTGATGGCATTCGCATTCATCACAACCACAGTCATCGAAGTCAAATTCTAAATGCTGGCCACAATTAGGACAGAGCATTTCGCCATCATCAAACGATTGCGGATCAAGGATAATTTCTTCTTCGCAAGATGGGCAAATTACTTCATAGAGTTCATCTTCGAAATCGATAATATCATTATCATCAATATCGTAATACTCCTCCTCAAGCATGCCAAGATCTTCATCAATGATGTCGATTAGATCGACTATGTCAGTTGTTTCTTCCTCTAAATTATCGATGGAGCTTGCAATATCACCAAGAATATCAATTATTGAATTATATATCTTGCCTTCATTTGTATCCTCGTTGATTCCTAGCCCCTCAATTAATCCTTTAAGATAGGACACTTTTTCAGAGATTCTCATAGCAATACCTTGCCTTTCCAGCTTTTAGCCTTTTTTATTAGAACAATGCAGTTATGCACGTTCCATGTATTCCCCTGTTCTCGTGTCAATTCTTATTCTGTCGCCTGTATCGATGAATAACGGCACACGGATTTCGGCGCCAGTTTCAAGAATTGCTGGTTTATTTGCGCTTGTAGCTGTATCACCCTTAAAGCCAGGGTCAGTTTGTGTTACTTCTAGTTCGACGAAGTTAGGCGGTTCTACACCGAACACATTACCTTTATAAGACAATATCTTAACTTCCATATTTTCTAGAACAAACTTAAAGTTATCATCAAGTTGTGATTTATCTACGGGGATTTGTTCATACGTTTCATTGTCCATGAAATAATATAAATCGCCCTCATTATATAGATATTGCATTTCACGCCTTTCGATATATGCTGATGGGAATTTATCAGAAGGATTGAAAGTTTTTTCAAGAATAACACCGGTAATAACATTTCTAACCTTAGTTCTAACAAATGCCGCACCTTTCCCCGGTTTGACATGTTGAAACTCCACAATCTGGAGAACATTACCTTCCATTTCAAAGGTTATGCCGTTTCTAAAATCACCTGCTGAAATCATATTTACCTCCATATAGCTTAAATAATCTGTCAATATTAGCTTGTATTTTTATTCTATCCTAAATTTCATATTATTGCAAGGGGTTTTTCAAACTTTAATCAAATTTTTAGGGCTATTAGTCAGATTTATGTTAGAATCTTTTCCAATGACTATCATATCTTCTATCCTAATGCCGAATTCCCTACTTATATATATGCCCGGCTCAACCGTAATTATCATGTTTTCACAAAGTTTTGTTTGGCTTTTTGGTGAAACTCTAGGCTCTTCATGTATTTCCATGCCTACACCGTGACCTAATGCATGCCCGAAGTAACTCCCGTATCCTTTGGATTCTATGTGATCCCTTGCGATTTTGTCAAGCTCTCTACCCGTTAATCCTGCAAAGGCATTCTGTATCGCTTTATTTTGTGCATCTAATACAGTATAATATGCTTCTTCGGCCTTTTGTGGAATTTCTCCAATGGCAATTGTTCTTGTCATATCGCTATGATAACCATCGACAACGGCACCGAAGTCCATCGTGAGGAGTTCGCCACTAGATAAATTCTTATCAGTCGGGACACCGTGCGGCGAGGAACCATTCCCACCGCTGACAGCTATCGTGTCAAAAGATAGAGCGTGCGCCCCATTCCTAAGCATAAAATAATCAAGTTCAAGAGCGACGTCTTTTTCTGTAATTCCCACACGAATATAATCAAGGATATGTGAGAATGCTCTTTCTGCGATTCTCTGCGCTTTTTCTATTTTCGCTATTTCCTCATCCGTTTTAATGCTGCGCATTTTCATAAGCGCCTTGCTTAGCTTATCGGATTCGAATACAATACTTGGGAATCTTTCTTGATACAATGAAAGCTCGCTTACGGACATATTCTGCCCTTCAATAGCTATGCATTTTACATCATGTTTATGTATCAAGTCATTAAGTTGTTTTGTTGCATCTGTGAGCATTATAACTTCAAAATCGTTAACTTCCCTGCGTGCGGTTTCATAATAACGGAAATCGATGAGCAGGTATGATTCTTCCCTTGTTACTAGCACTAATCCCGCAGAAGATTTCATTCCAGTGAGGTATCTTCTACTTATATCGTTTGTGATTAGTGCTGCATCAACATTATCCCCAATGTTTGTCATAAGATTATTGATTTTCATATCTACACCATCTGTGCAAGTCCGTGAAGCGCTAAGAAGTAGCTATGTTTGCCGAATCCGGCAATTTGACCTGCACACACGGGCGCAATAACGGACTTTGCGCGAAAATCTTCACGGCTATAAATATTCGAACAATGCACTTCAATACATGGGATCATGATAGAAGAAATAGCATCTCTAACGGCATAGCTATAATGCGTTAACGCCCCTAAATTAATGACAATTCCATCGCAATTATGGCGAACCTGCTGGATTTTATCTATAATATCACCTTCATGATTTGATTGGAATATATCGCAATCAAAGCCAAGCTCACAGGCACAATCATGAATTTGACTGTTTATATCTTCAAAACTCTCTTTACCATAAATACCAGTTTCCCGTTCGCCAAGGAGGTTTAAATTTGGTCCTTGAATAACTAAAACTTGCTTTTTCATTGATTAACACTCCCCCAATAATAGTATTTGGTTTTATTTGCCTTTGAGTAGGTCTTCAACCTTGCGTTTAAATAAGAAAAAATACCCCTTTTCGATTTCAAAAGGCTCGACTAATATTGTTTGCATTCCTTTTATATTGCCGCCTAGAACATCGGTGAATAGCTGATCGCCGACTACGGCAATTTGCTTTTTCGGTATATTGAATTCTTTTTGCACTCTTGTAAAAGCAATTGTAAGAGGTTTAAGCCCACGATGATAGAACGGCAAATCTAAGATTTTAGCCAATGGCTCAACCCTTTTGCGGGTATTATTTGATACGATTACTAGCTTTAGATCAAGTTTCTTCATTTTTGCAAGCCAATCAAGCACACCTTCTTCAGGGCTTTCATTGCCATGCATGGATAAAGTGTTATCTAAATCAAGTATTAATCCTTTTATACCGTGCTTTGTTAATAGAGCTTCATCTATTTCTAGCACGGATTTTAACTTTAAAGTTGGTTTAAATAACATAATCATTTCTCCCTATACAATGAAAAAGCGAGCAAAATGCTCGCTTTCATCGTTTACTTTACCATAAACTGCACAAGTTACTTGAACTTTCGCTTGCGTGCAGCCTCGGATTTCTTTTTACGCTTAACCGAAGGCTTTTCGTAGTGCTCTCTTTTGCGCACCTCAGCAATAACGCCATCCCTAGCGCAAGATCTCTTAAAACGTTTAAGAGCAGCGTCCAAAGATTCGTTTTTTCCTAGACGAATTTCAGCCATGTAATTCCCTCCCTTTGCCAGCTTGGCAGAGGTTACAATATATATTGCTATAATTATTATACTATAAATACACAAGCTATGTCAAGAGTAATAAAGAAATTAAATTAATAAGCTTATTTTGCGACAATGTTTATTAACTTACCCGGAACATAGATTTCTTTTATTACATTTTTTCCTGCTATCTCATTAGCTATCTTTTCATCACTTTTTGCCAATTCTAAAGCGCCATCTTTATCAATATCAGCGCTTACATTAATTCTACTGCGTACCCTGCCATTAACTTGAATTGCAATTTCGATAGTATTCTCAACGCATTTCGCTTCATCGAATTCTGGCCAAGTCTGTTGATCGACTGTACCGCTGAATCCGCATTGTTCATAAATTTCTTCTGCTATGTGGGGTGCAAATGGATATAGCAGCGATAAGAATGTTCTAAGCTCAGACTTGTTAACCGCCTTTGTTGCATAGATGTCATTTATTAGCGACATTAATGCTGCAATTGCCGTATTAAACTTTAGGACTTCTACATCTTCGCTTACTTTCTTAATTGCCTTGTGCATAGGTGTTTCAATATCCTTACGATAGGTATCCCCATCAATTAAAATATTCTGTAATCCCCATACTCTTTCTAAGAATCGCTTGCATCCTTTGACGCTTGCTGTACTCCAAGGAGCAGTTTTCTCAAAATCGCCAATGAACATCTCATATAAACGGAGTGTATCGGCGCCGTATTCTGCAATTACATCATCAGGATTGATGACATTACCCCTAGATTTACTCATTTTTTCACCGTTTTCGCCAAGTATGAAGCCATGGCTTGTACGGCGTGCATATGGTTCCTTATCCTCTACAACGCCTATATCGTAAAGGAATTTGTGCCAGAACCTAGAGTAAAGTAGATGGAGTGTCGTGTGCTCCATTCCGCCATTATACCAATCTACTTGCATCCAGTATTTCAATGCTTCTTTAGAGGCTAATTCCTCATTGTTTTGTGGGTCGGTATAACGTAAGAAGTACCATGATGAACCAGCCCATTGCGGCATTGTATCGGTTTCACGTTTAGCTGGAGCACCGCATTTAGGGCAAGTAGTGTTAATAAAGCTTTCAAGCGTTGCAAGGGGTGATTCCCCCGTGTCCGTTGGCTCATAAGAATCAACGTCGGGCAATTCTAACGGTAGATCCTTCTCATCAACTGGCACATATCCGCATTCATCACAGTGTACTATCGGGATCGGCTCTCCCCAATAACGTTGACGTGAGAATACCCAGTCCCTAAGTTTATAATTTACTTTTGGCTCGCCTTTTTTATTTTCTTTTAGCCAATTTATAATCTTCTCTTTTGCCTTTTCTACTGCCAATCCGTTTAAGAAATCAGAATTTATAATGATGCCCGTTTCACAATCTGTGAATGCTTCTTCACTAATATCGCCACCAGAAACAACTTCTACTATTGGTAGACCGAATGCTTTAGCAAACTCATAGTCACGGGTATCATGGGCAGGTACTGCCATTATTGCACCTGTACCATACGACATTAGAACATAATCAGAAATATATATAGGTATTTCTTTATTATTTACAGGATTTATAGCATTGATGCCTTTGAGTTCAACGCCCGTCTTACCCTTGTTAAGCTCGGTCCGCTCAAAATCCGATTTCTTCATCGCATCTTCCCGATATTTGAGGATTTCATCTAAATTTTCAAGCTTGTCGGAATATTCATCAATGAGTGGGTGTTCCGGCGATATAACCATGTAAGTTGCACCAAAAAGGGTATCGGGACGTGTTGTATATACTTTTAGCTTATAGCCTATCGTCGTGTCAAAATCAACGTCTGCACCAGTTGAGCGACCAATCCAGTTAATTTGTGATGCCTTTATCCTATCGGCATAATCAACGTCTTCAAGATCGTTAATTAACCTCTCCGCATATTTAGTTATTTTCAGCATCCATTGGCTTTTTACCTTGCGAACGACTTCACCGCCGCAACGCTCACACTCGCCTGCAACAACTTCCTCATTTGCTAGAACGACTTTGCAAGATGTGCACCAATTGACGGACATTTCTTTCTTATAAGCTAGACCTTTTTTAAACATCTGTATAAATATCCACTGAGTCCATTTAAAATACGACGGATCCGTCGTATTAACTTCCCTGGACCAATCGAATGATAATCCAATATTCTTTAATTGGCGTTTAAAATGTTCAACATTGTCCTTTGTTACTTTTGCCGGATGAATTTTATTTTGGATAGCATAGTTTTCGGTTGGCAGCCCGAATGCATCCCACCCCATTGGGAATAGCACATTATAGCCCTGCATTCGGCGCTTTCTTGCGACGATGTCCAGTGCCGTATAAGGGCGTGGATGCCCAATATGCAATCCTTGCCCGGATGGTGATGGGAATGCTACCAATGCATAGAATTTCGGTTTAGAATAATCATTCTTGCATTCAAAAGTTTTGTTCTCTTCCCAGTAATCCTGCCATTTCTTCTCTATCTTTAAAAAATCATAACTCATTTTATGTCCTCCAAATAATCTTTCTTATGTTAATCTAGGAATTCTGCAATATCGATTTGTTCGCCATCAGCCCATAATCGTTCCAATGAGTAAAATTCTCTTGTTTTGGAATGGAATACATGGACTACGATACTGCCATAATCAAGCACAATCCAATCTGCTCCACGGTATCCTTCGACACGGGTTGGCGTTATATCTTTTTTTGATAAAATGAATTCTGTTTCATCCGCAAGGGCTTTAACCTGAGTGGAACTCGTTCCGCTCGCTATTACAAAATAGTCGGCAATGATAGTTAGATCCCTAATTCCTATAACTTTAATTTCCTGCGCTTTCTTAGAATCTAATGCTTTTACGATGTCCTTTAGAATTTTTTTATCGGTCATAATTTCCTCCAAAAATAAAATTTATCTCGGCTTCTTCCCTTCACCCTTTAGTATTGCATCAAAGCTCTCTTGAGTGTCCTCATAGGGATCCCCCGTATTTTTAATTTCAATAATTCCAAGCTTATCCGCTGGAATGGCATCTCTATACGGTCTGAAGTGCATATTGAGCATATCGGCAGCCTGTTGTTTTTGTATTGATAGCAACGATTGCGGATATGTCCAATTTCTAGTCGGGTTCGCAGCATCTTTACCCGATACATTTTCAACGGGTAGTGTATAGACGAATACATTGTCCATTGTTATTCCCGAAGCTATTTTAGCGAACTGCGCCATCTCCCCCAGTGACATACTGGTAGTAACTTTGTCATAAACCGATGGCACAACTTTTGTAGCAATATCGGTGGCACTCATGCTCTTAAAATGGCTGAATGCCGCCGCCATAAAGTGATTTCGTGCTTGAATCCTGCCAATATCAGCAGTATTATAGCCTTTTCTATATCTGACTAGCCACTCAGACTGTTTACCGTTTAGGATCTGCTCACCCTCATGTATAACTTTTGTGGGTGAGAACTGAACCGTCCATAGCATATTAATCGGTATTCCACCAACGGAATCGACCGCATCTCTGAATCCATCAAGCGTTATCGTCGCATAGTGGTGAATTGGTATCATCAATTGATCATTGATAGTTTTAATTAACTTATTAATCTTCGTTAACTCCGGATTTGCATCGGCATTCCCGTATACCGCATTAATTTTACCCGTTTTGCTAATATCAGTTCCAACATAACAGTCCCTCGGTATATTCAATATATGTGCGGACTTATCTTTAGTGTCGATACACATCAGCATAATAACGTCAGTTAAATTATCGCTTGCATCTAGACCGACAAGCAGGAAGTTTACATATCGCCCTTTGAATTTACCCGGCACCGCAATATCGCTCGGCTGGTCAATTATATCTGTATTCCCCTCGCTAAATGGGCGCCAATTATAGAGTAACACGCCCCCAACTGCGACAATGCATATTAGCATCACTAATATAGAAAGTGTTGTAATTATACGATCTCTTTTTTTCATTTTTTTCTTAGTTCTTTTAGCCATATCCATTCCGCCTTTAATAAATTAGTATGATATGTAATCAAGCAAGATTCTTTGATTTGCTGATAGAAAGATAAAAATTATATGCTTGTATCGTCGTACAAGGAACTTGTCCTTTATGGGATAATAACTTAGTAATAACAAATTTAAGCACATATAACATTGCTGAATCTAAATTAGAATATATAAGTTTCCTCACTTTGCCAACATCATTATAAGTCCTATCTTCCGATGATATATCACCAAGATAGACGATTTTTTCTAATAGTGACATATTAGGACGGGCAACTGTATGATACCTTATAGCATTCAATATGTCAATGTTGCTTATGCCCAACTCGTCCCTCGCAAATTGACAGCTTGCAATGGCATGCCATAACTGAGGGCTATTAAGCTCGACTTCCTCAACTTCAATATTTGAACTGAGCACCAGCATTTTCAATTCCTCTAGCGGCACATCTTTCTTAGCATCGTGTAGAAGTCCTGCAATATACGCATCATTTACATTGGCTCCATACTTCTTGGCAATTTTCTTACATTCATCAGCAACATAAATACTGTGTTGATATCGCTTTTTTGATAGACCCTGCTTTATCAAAGACTTGTAACTATCAATCATTTACTGCCACCCGCTTTCAAACATACAGTTCATTATCAATAATATAACTTGCCACCTTTTTCGGTACATGATTTTGCAATTCACTATAATTTCCATTTGCAATAAGCTCCCGTATTTCTGTTGAAGAAATATCTACAACATCGATATTTTCAACATTACAGCTAATACCGATCTCGCTCAACTCGTGTTTTTTCTCCATTAGCTTTTGATATTCATGTTCTTTTCTAGCTGCAACTATTATAGTCGCTAGTTCCGCAATATCACGATACTTATACCACGATGTAAAACTGTAAAGCATATCTGCGCCCATAATGAAATTCAGATTATGATTAGGATAGATTTCTTTTATTGCAGTTAGCGTGTCAAAAGTGTAACTTTTTCCCTTACGTTTAATCTCTATATCGCAGGGCATTAGATGTGCTAAATCCTCCGTAGCTAGTTTGCACATATTGAGCCGATGCTCAGCGCTCACAAGGGAATTCGGACTTTTATGCGGTGGTGAATAGGTTGGAATTAGCAATACTTTTTCAAAATTATATCTATCCTGAATTCCTGTAACAAGATTGA
>CALLQQ010000016.1 GCA_938014915.1 uncultured Clostridia bacterium | reverse complement strand
AGCATTTCACCTTTGATATAATATACGGTAGATGCAATTTCCGACGGTGTGAACTGTGGGAATAGGGCGCTTAGCAGTTCGATATTACTATCGTCCTGTTGCATTAGTGCTTTATATTGTACCATCGCAAAGATGTTCTTTATCTTATCTAGATGTTCCGATTCACCATCAGGCACGAAATCTCGTGGTGACTGAGAAGCAAACCATAGTCCTGCATAATACTTTCTGGAACGACGGGCAAGCTTTTCTACAAAGTCAAGACCATGTTCATTTCTAGTATTGAGTATCTTATGAGCTTCATCAATTACCGCAACACAGTACCGTCTATTTTCGTCTGTGCTGTTTTCGTTTAATTGACGATTTTTATAAATCTCTCCCCAAATATAGGTGAGGATATTGAAAAGTTGCGCATTATATACTCTATCACTCATTTCAGCAAGCACTGAAATGTCAAACACAACAAAACTTTCTTCATCAACATTGACCGTAGAATGTCCGTTAAAGAGTGATGCATATACTCCCTCAGCTATGGGGGAAAGATAGGATTCAAGTCTTTCTAGTCTATCCCTACGGCTTTCCGATAGAAATTGATGATATTCAGTATGCACTTCATTGCCCCGCTTTTCCCATACTGAATAAAGGCTTGAGCGAACCGTTTGCAGTAAATCTGCAAGCACGGGGAAGTCGGTCGGTTTTTTCTCCTTAAGCCTTGTATTCTCGTTAATTTGGAATTTTGCATATGTTACTTGTAACATCGTTTTAAGCTCGTCTGCGTCCGTGTCTGTAAGGCTCGGTATATACTGATAGAAGAATTTTTCTACCCGTGAGAATTCAGCAACATAATTCGCCTTTGTTGACGCCATTTCATCATCGGCGCTGACTTCCGCTAGCTCATCATCGTATTTCTTACTAAACATTTCTCGTAGTTCTAGCGGATTCGTCATACCCATAGCATCGGTAGGGCGAATTACTCTGCCGCCAGCCTTTTCAGCCAGTCCTTTCAATTCGCCCTCTACATCAATCGCTAGTACC
>CALLQQ010000015.1 GCA_938014915.1 uncultured Clostridia bacterium | reverse complement strand
CAAGTCGAAAAACTTATGAAAAGAGATGTAAAAGCTAAAGAAACTATCGAAGATATAATAAAAAACATACGTGATAATTGAACTCTACTAATGTTAAATATCTTGTGGAAAGCATCTTAACAATACTGAAAAAGGCTTTATTTATCGGCATTTGCAGTGTTTCAACACTTTCAACAGAGTTTTCAACAGTTCTTTTAACTATTAACAGCTATTTTTAAACATCGGTGTTCAAGCTTTTTATACTTTCAACTTATGCACATTTTTTAACACAGTAATTAAAGAAAACTTTTTTCATTAGATCATGTGTTTTAAAGGGTTTTCACTCTCTTTCAACAAATCAACAGCCCCTACTACTATGACTAAAATATAATATATTATTGATATTATAATAGATAGTTTTTCGAAGACTTAATTTTAAAATTCACATGGAATTGTGGAATTATAAAAAATGAAAGGTTAGGTTAAATTAAATGGTATTTTCTTGTAATAAAATTCTTCTAGCAAATGCAGTAGCTAATGTTTCAAAAGCTGCCTCATCAAAATCAACATTGCCAACACTTGAAGGTATATATATTAAATTAGAAAATAATAATCTTTTACTAACGGGTTATGATTTAGAACTTGGCATTCAAACGACAATTGAAGTTAATGGAGATACGGACGGTGAAATAGTATTAAATGCTCGTCTTATAAATGACATTCTTAGAAAAATGCCGAACGAAGACATTACAATTAATGTTGATGATAAATTCCTTACATTAATAAAATCAACACAGGTTGAATATACGATTGTGGGTATGAATCCTGAAGAATATCCAACATTACCCGAAATAAAAGAAAATGATAAGTTAAATATATCGCAGCCATTGTTAAAGAGCATGATAGAACAAACTATCTTTGCAGTGTCGACTGACGAACATAGAGCAGTTTTGACTGGTTCGCTTTTCGTTATTGAAGATAATGTATTTAAGATAATTTCCCTTGACGGATATAGACTTGCTATTCGTACTGAAAAAATTGAGCAAAGTGAAGATATGCGCTTCATCGTCCCATCTAAGGCATTGTATGAAGTTGCAAAGCTGCTTTCCGATGATGATGAAGATAAGCTTATTATCAATGTGGGCAGAAAACATATTGTTTTTGAAATATCTGGCTATCAGATAATTTCCCGCTTAATTGAGGGGGAATTCCTTGATTATAACGATTCTATCAGGAAGGAAAGTTCAACCGAGGTAAAAATAAGCGCAGGATCATTTATTGAAAGTTTAGATCGTGCTTCACTCCTGATTAATGAAAATACCAGGAGCCCGGTAAGATGTATATTCGAAGATGATAAAGTAAAACTATCGTGCGTAACCGCTCTTGGTAAAATTAATGATAAAATTGATTGCAATATCAGCGGTGATACTGTAGAAATCGGTTTTAATAACCGCTATCTTCTTGATGCTTTAAGAGCATCGGGAAGTGATGAAGTTTTACTAAAAATGAGCGGTGGACTATCACCAATGAAGATTGTTCCACTAGATGGGGATAGCTTCCTATTCCTTGTACTGCCAATGAGGTTAAGAAATGAATAACATAAAAGTAGATATCACAACTGAATATATTAAATTAGATCAATTATTGAAATTTGCAGGAATTGCCGAAACGGGCGGCCATGCAAAGGAGATAATTGGGGAGGGAATTGTAAAAGTTAACGGACAGTTATGCGAAATTCGTGGTAAGAAAATTAGAAAAGGCGATGTCATCACATTGGATGATATTACTATAAATATTGAATAAAGGAATACGAAGTGAAAATAGATAGCTTTAAAGCAAAGGGTTTTAGAAATTTAAAAGATATATATTTTGAACCATCGGAAAAAGTGAATGTAATCTATGGTGAAAATGCGCAAGGTAAAACTAATCTGCTTGAAGCAATGTGGCTTTTCACCGGGGTTAGGAGTTTCCGAGGGGCTAGGGATAGGGAATTCATCGGATTCGATGAGCCGTTCACATCTTTAGAGATGTTTTTTTCCGATAGTCAACGACAGCAGAATGCTAAACTAACAATACCACGCAGCAATATTAAAGATAAAAAAGCATATTTAAATGGCGTTTTACAATCGGGAACTAGCGGATTTTTCGGAACATTACGCTGCATTGTATTTTCTCCCGACCATCTTTCTCTTATTAAGGGGGCGCCCGATTTAAGGCGGAAATTCATTGATACCGCTATATCGCAAATAAGAGTGAATTATCTTAGAACATTGCAAAAGTATAATAAAATCCTAGTGCAACGCAATGCACTATTGAAGAATTCATATTCTAATCGTGATTTGCTATCGACACTTGATATGTGGGATTTACAACTAGCAAAGGTCGGAACATATATTTCGATGCTCAGAATTGATTATATAGAAAAATTATCGGCAGTGAGCAAAGAATATTATCACGGAATGTCCAGCGGTAACGAAAAGCTAAAAATAAAGTATCTTTCCAATGCTTTTAAAGGCTTGAAAGACGAAATTAAATTTACAGATAGTATAATAGAGTATTATTATAACAAATTGAAATCATCGTTAGAGAACGATATTAGGCAAGGATTTACCAGTGTTGGTATACATCGTGATGATTTGTGCTGCTATATTAATGGCAGATCGGCGAGGACATACGGTTCACAAGGACAGCAGAGATCCGCAGCATTATCGTTAAAATTGGCTGAAGCCTACCTTTTACGACATGCTTTTTGTGAGAATCCTGTTATACTGTTCGATGATGTACTTAGTGAACTTGATTTAAATAGACAATCATTTGTGCTTAATAATATCGATAATATGCAAACATTCATCACTTGTTGCGATGTAAATAATACAAAACAACTTAAAAGCGGCAAAATATACAGAATGTATAATGGTGATTTGACTGAAGAAAGATAGGTGGACTATGTATCTACATCTAGGACATGATACCGTAGTAAGAACAAGTGAAATAATTGGCATATTCGATATTGAGAATACTTCAGTGGGGCAAATTACAAAAGATTATCTTTCGAATGCTCATAAAAGTGTAGAAATCATCAATGTTTCAATGGAAATACCTAAGTCATTCGTCGTTTGCGGAAATGGGAAAATCGGCAAATCTAGAGAAGATAAAAAGATATATATAACGCAAATATCGCCTGCAACATTGCTTAAAAGAGCAAATCTAGGAAGAATGAATAACGAATTGTAAGATCACAAATAAATATACGCATTGTATAAATTCGGAGGTTATATTAGTGGCAATAGAAAATAATCCAGTATATGACGAAAGTCAAATACAAGTTCTAGAAGGACTTGAAGCAGTAAGAAAACGCCCTGGAATGTATATAGGATCGACAGGATCAAGGGGGCTTCATCACATTGTATATGAAATTGTAGACAATTCTATTGATGAGGCTCTAGCAGGGTATTGTGATGAAATAACAGTTGAAATTCTGCCTGGGGAAATTATACGTGTTTCAGATAATGGTAGGGGAATCCCAGTTGGGATACATCCGGGTGAGGGAATTAGTGCCGCAACTGTCGTTTATACAATTCTCCATGCAGGTGGAAAATTCGGCGGTGGCGGATATAAAGTATCGGGCGGATTGCACGGTGTTGGTGCGGCGGTAGTTAATGCCCTGTCGGAATGGTTAGAAGTGACAGTTTGGGACGGGGAACACATTCATTTCCAAAGATTCGAGAGGGGAAAATATGACGAGGAAATGAAGATAATCGGTGAAACGACAAAAACGGGTACATCGGTTTCTTTCCTTGCTGATAGTGAAATTTTTGAAGAAGTAGAATACGATGATGAAGTTCTATTAAAAAGGCTGAGAGAGCAGGCTTTCTTAAATGCGGGGATTAGGATAGTATTCAGGGATTTACGCTGTAAAGATGGCGCTGAAGAATATGAAGAAGTATTGCAATACGAGGGCGGAATACGCAGTTTCGTAGAATATATTCATAGTGTGAAAGGTCAGACGGCACTCCATGATGAAGTAATATATTTGGAGGGGCAGCAAGATGATATTATCGCTGAAATAGCATTCCAATATAATGATAGCTATAATGAAGTAATACTATCTTTTGCCAACAATATCCACACTGCTGAGGGTGGAACACATGAAACAGGATTCAAAAATGCTATTACTAGAGTTTTCAATGACTATGCAAAGAGATTCGGTTTAATAAAAGAAACGGATAAGAATTTAAGCGGGGAAGATGTCAGAGAGGGAATCACCGCAATTGTAAGCGTCAAAATGAAAGATTGCGAATTTGAGGGACAGACGAAAACTAAACTTGGTAATACCGAGGTACGTTCATTAATAGAAGGCATAATGAACGAGAGCCTAACAAATTATTTTGAAGAAAATCCAGCAGTGACACGTGCCATTTTTGAAAAGGCGATCAGCGCACAAAGAGCACGTGAAGCAGCAAGAAAGGCACGTGAGCTAACAAGGAGGAAATCGGCACTTGATTCTGCTAGCCTGCCTGGTAAACTTGCAGATTGTTCGGAGCGTGATCCCGAAAAAACGGAAGTTTTCATTGTCGAGGGAGATTCAGCAGGAGGATCGGCAAAGGCGGGAAGAACGAGGGAAATTCAAGCTATACTACCACTATGGGGAAAGATGCTCAACGTAGAAAAGGCACGCCTTGATAGAGTGTATGGAAATGATAAATTAATGCCGATTGTAACGGCTCTTGGTACTGGAATTGGCGATGAATTCGATATTACGAAGCTCCGTTATGGAAAAGTTATCATAATGGCGGATGCCGACGTTGACGGGTCGCATATTCGCACACTCCTACTAACATTTTTCTTCCGCTTTATGAAGCCGTTAATCGAGAATGGCAATATCTATATTGCGCAACCTCCCCTATATAAAGTTTATAGAGGCAGACAGGTGCGTTATGCATATACGGAGGAAGAACGTGAGCAGTACATTAAGGAATTAGCTGGCGAAAATAATCTCAAGGTTGACATTCAGCGCTATAAGGGTCTAGGTGAAATGAATCCCGAACAATTATGGGAAACAACGATGGATCCGGAACGTAGAACTATGGTGAAAGTTGAAATGGAAGATGCTATAAAAGCGGACGAAATTTTCACTATATTAATGGGTGATAAAGTCGCCCCCAGACGTGAATTTATAGAAAAGAATGCTAGGTATGTTAAGAATCTTGATATATAGGAGGCATTATGAAAGGATTTAGCAATGAGGAAGAATTCCTGTTCTTCTATGATGATGATGACGGGAAAAAGAAAAATTCAAGTATAGATGAAGATGATGAAAATTATGATGATACTTTAGACATTGAAGAATACGAATCGGGAGAAGTATTAGAATCTTCTTTAATGGGGCTGAAGGCAATCAACGAAGATGGATATTATGAAGTAGTTGAAGATGATACCAATGATAAAATCATTGATGAGGGTGAGCCGCTTGTAACATTTGAATATGACTTAACTTTAAAAGAAAATGATGATGCTTTCAGAATTTTTCAGAAGAAATATGTAATGAAAAGAAGCGTTATTTATACGATAATTTTCTTGATTTTGGCGGCATTCTATCTTGAAAGTGTAATAAAAACACCGAATTATACTCTGGGTTATGGACTCTTAGGGGTTTGCATAGCTATAATATTCTATGTGTGGTATAATCCCGTTAAAATCCGCCGCAAGCTAATCGATGCACTATCGGATATTAAAGACGATAGATATACTTGTGAAATATACGATGAGTATATTAAGATAACAACTATACTGCCAGAAGAACAGGAAGAAGATGTTATCCAGAGTGAGCCAACAAGACTTTATTTCGCCGTCGATGAATTTGAAATCGTCGATAGTGCGGATATGTTCATAATTTATGTTAAAAAGCAAGTTATATATATATTGCCAAAACGCTGTATTGATGAAATTAAAATTGATTATATTGATAAGATATTTGCTAATCGTTTGGGCAGATCCTATACTAGAGCGGGACAGTTAAGGGAAGTAAAGAGTAAAATTTAACATAGAAAAAAGATTAAAAGTTAGGAATGAGAACTTTGGAAATTGATAGAAGCAGGGTTATAGTTAGAGATATAGAAAAAGAAATGAGAAAATCATATCTTGACTATTCTATGTCGGTAATTGTCGGGCGAGCATTGCCCGATATTCGTGATGGGCTAAAACCTGTTCATAGAAGAATTCTATATACAATGCATGAGAATTCGCTCAGCCCGGATAAACCATATCGTAAAGCTGCGGATACTGTTGGTTCCGTTCTAGGAAGATACCATCCGCATGGTGATGCATCTGTTTATGATGCTCTTGTGCGTATGGCGCAGGACTTCTCCCTAAGATACCCGTTAATCGACGGGCATGGAAACTTCGGTTCAATAGATGGGGATCCAGCAGCTGCATACCGTTATACAGAGGCAAGAATGAGCAAAATGGCAATGGAAATGTTGACAGATATAGGTAAGGAAACAGTTTCATTCATGCCGAACTACGACGATAGACTAAAAGAGCCGGAAGTAATACCATCGAGATTCCCGAATTTGCTAGTTAACGGCTCAACGGGAATAGCAGTTGGAATGGCGACGAATATCCCGCCGCATAACTTAAATGAAGTTATAGATGCACTATCCCTATTAATAGATAATCCCGATTGCACATTAGAGGATTTAATGCAGCACATTAAAGGACCGGACTTCCCCACGGGCGGAATTATCATGGGTCATTCGGGAATACGTGCCGCATACGCTACTGGCAGGGGCAAGATTACATTAAGGGCGAGGGCGGACATTCAGGAAGTAAAGGGGAAGCAGAGAATTGTTATAACTGAGATCCCCTATATGGTCAATAAGAGTAGGCTATTAGTATCTATTGCTAATTTAGTTAAGGATAAAAGAGTTGATGGAATAACGGCGATCCGTGATGAATCCGACAGGGACGGAATGAGCATCGTTATCGAATTAAGACGTGATGCGAATGCGCAAATAGTATTGAATCAGCTATATTCGTATACGCAATTACAGGATACTGTTGGCGTTATTCAGCTTGCTGTAGTAAATGGCGAGCCTAAAACCCTAACATTAAAGGAAATGTTGGAAGAATATCTTGACTTCCAGGTAGATGTAATAACAAAGAGAACGCAATTCGATTTAAGAAAAGCGCAGGATAGATCGCATATTTTAGAGGGATTTGTAATAGCTCTTGATTTCATTGATGAAGTTATTGAGATTCTACGCAGTTCGAAGAACATTCCCGATGGTAAGGCGAAATTGATTGAAAGATTCGAATTGTCGAATATTCAAGCTGACGCCATTGTTGCAATGCGATTAGGGCAATTGACAGGCATGGAAAGAACAAAGATTGAAGATGAACTAGCCGATTTAATGGAAAAGATAAGAGAATATGAGGCTATCCTTGCCGATGGTAATAAGGTACTTGCAATTATTGATGAGGAACTTGGCGAGATTAAGAAACGCTTTGGCGACGATCGCCGCACATCAATTGAGGCTGTAAGCGGTGAAGTCGATATTGAGGACTTAATTCCCGTTGAGGATTGTGTTATAACATACACGAATATCGGCTATATTAAACGTCAACCAGTCGATGCATATAAACTTCAAAGACGGGGCGGTAGGGGAGTTTCAGGAATGAAACAACGAGATGAAGATGTTGTTGAGGAGATGTTCATTAGCTCCACACATGATAATGTTCTATTCATCACTAACCGTGGAATTATGTATAAGTTAAAATGCTATGAAATCCCGACGGGGAGCAGGCAAGCACGTGGAACGAATATCGTTAATCTTCTTCCATTGCAAGAGGGTGAGAAGATCGCCGCAATGATAAAAACTACCGATTTTGACGAAGATAAATTCATTGTAATGGTGACTAAGCGCGGCACGATTAAGCGAACAAGATTATCGGCATATAAGAATGTGCGCAAGAATGGCATTATAGCAATAAGATTCGATGAAGAGAATCCTGACGAAATTGCCGGAGTTAAAATGACTGACGGCGATAGTGAAATAATCGTTGCGACGAAACTTGGCGCCGCAATCCGCTTTAAAGAAACAGATTTGCGTCCGCTGGGTAGGAATACCTATGGAGTTCGTGCAATTCGGCTAAGGGAAGATGACGAAGTTGTAGCTCTTGAGAGAATTACCGACGATGATATTCTTCTAACCGTGACGGATAAAGGATTCGGCAGGAGAACATTAGGGTCGAAATATAGGTTGCAAAAACGTGGCGGATACGGCACTGTTAACTATAAAGTTAATGAGGAACGTGGTAATGTTTGCGGTGTTAAGGTCGTGAATGAAGAAGACGATGTTATACTAATTTCAAGTGATGGAATTGTCATTAGAATTAGGGTGAGCGACATTAGCATAATGAGCAGATACGCATTAGGTGTGCGTGTGATGCGTGTTCTTGATGATGTTCAGCTTGTTGCGCTCACTATTGCAGAACATGATGATTCTGCCGATATAGACGAAGTCGAGCAAATTGAGGGCGAGGAAGAGATCGACGAAGAAGAAGTTGATGAATTCGACAAACTTGACGAAGAGAATCCGCCCGAAGATGATGATGAAATCATTGACGAAGATGACGATGATGAAAATGATGATAGCAACGAGGAATAAAGATAGCGATTACTATAAAAATACTAGAAAAATTAGTGAAATCAATTGACAATACAGTATTGATTGCATATAATAAAATTAGTGAAAAAAATAACAATACCGCTTTCTGATAGCGGTATTGGGTTTTTTCAATATAAAATTTGGAGGTTTATTTATGGCACGAGTGTACAATTTTAGTGCTGGGCCGGCGACTCTACCCGAGGAGGTATTGAAAACTGCCGCCAGCGAATTAGTTGAGTATGGTGATAGCGGACAATCCGTAATGGAGATGTCGCACCGCTCAAAAGAGTATCAAGCGATAATCGATGAGTGTGAATCGTTATTCAGGGAGGTAATGTCGATACCGAGTAATTACAAGGTATTGTTCTTACAGGGCGGAGCATCACTACAATTTGCAATGGTGCCACTTAACCTAGCCAAAAAGGGTAAAGCGGATTTTGCTATTACTGGACAATGGGCTAAGAAAGCCAGGGCGGAGGCTGCTAAATTCCTTGAATGTAATATCGTCGCATCAAGTGAAGATAGAACATTCTCATACATACCGGAATTAGATGAGTCAAAATTTGATAAAGAGGCTGACTATTTTCATATTTGTATGAATAACACGATTTACGGAACATATTTTCATAAGCTACCTAATACGGGCGATGTTCCATTAGTTGCAGATATTAGTTCGTGCATACTCAGCGAACCAATTGATGTTAGCAAATTCGGAGTATTATATGCGGGTGCGCAGAAGAATATCGGTCCTGCGGGCTTAACAGTAGTAATTGTTCGTGAAGATTTAATCGGTAACGCACGTGAAGGCACACCGACAATGCTCGATTATAAAACTCATGCTGATAATGGATCGATGTTTAACACGCCACCAACATATGCAATATATATGTGCAAGTTAGTTCTAGCTTGGATAAAATCGAAGGGCGGACTATCGGCAATGGCGGAACATAATAAGAAAAAGGCTGCTATTTTATACGATTATCTTGATAAATCCAAGCTATTTAAAGGCACGGTAGAAAAAGATAGCCGCTCATTAATGAATGTTCCATTCATAACCGGTGATGCAGATCTTGATAAGAAATTCATCGAACGCTGCATTGATAACGGATTAGTTAACCTAAAAGGACATAGGAGTGTCGGCGGTATGCGGGCATCAATTTATAATGCGATGCCTATTGCAGGGGTAGAAAAATTAGTCGCTGTTATGAAGGAATTCGAAGCGGAGAATATTTAATAACGGGTAATACCCGAATGAATAGGGGAGATAATTTTGTATACTATAAAAACACTGAATAAGATAGCTAATGCTGGTCTAGATTTGCTAGATAAAGATAATTTTAATATTGTTGAAGATAGTGATAATCCTGAGGCGATACTAGTTCGCTCAGCCTCAATGCATGAGATGGACATTCCAGAATCGCTACTCGCTATTGCAAGGGCGGGCGCAGGAACGAACAATATCCCGATTGATAAATGCAGTGAAAACGGCGTTGTCGTATTCAACACTCCGGGCGCTAATGCTAATGCTGTTAAAGAGTTAGTGATAGCAGCATTATTACTAAGTTCAAGAAAGATTATCGACGGTATAGAATGGGCGAAGACCCTTGAGGGAAAAGGTGACGAAGTCGCAAAGCTAGTTGAAAAGGGCAAGAGCCAATTCGTCGGACCGGAGATTCTAGGTAAGAAGCTCGGCGTAGTAGGACTTGGCGCCATTGGCGTCATGGTCGCCAATACGGCAAAATCACTTGGGATGGAAGTGCATGGATACGATCCTTATCTATCCGTAAAATCCGCATGGGGACTATCGAGAAGTGTAAAATACGCAGCAAGTTTAGAAGAAATCTTTGAAAATTGCGATTATATCAGCATTCACGCACCGCTCACTGATGAAACAAGTGCAATGATTTGCAAGGAAACCATTGCTACAATGAAAGATGGCGCACGTATCCTTAACTTCTCACGGGCGGGTCTTGTTAGTGATGTTGATATTATAGATGCACTCGAAAGTGGCAAGCTATCATGCTATGTGACGGACTTCCCCGAAGCTGAATTAATCGGGAAGAAGGGCGTAATAGCAATTCCCCACCTTGGCGCATCAACTCCTGAATCTGAAGAGAATTGTGCTGTAATGGCAGTTCAACAGGTTAAAGAATATATTGAAAATGGTAATATAACCAATTCAGTAAACTTGCCCGATGCACACATGGATATATCCGGCGATGCAAAAATTTGCATTATTCATAAGAATGTTGTTGCAAGGGTATCTAGCATTACCAGCACTATTTCCGATATGAATATTAATATTGAGAATATGCTCAATAAATCGAAGAAAGACTATGCGTATACAATGCTCGATGTTACGGGCGATATATGCGATAGCATCGAAGAAAAATTAATGGCTATTGAAGATGTAATATTTGCAAGAATAATCAAAAAGTAAATTGCAATAATAAACTCCCCCCATTGGAATTATCCAACGGGGGGAGTTTTATTTAAGAAGGAATTTTCAACGGGGATTTCCCCTATTGTTGAAAACTAACTACTAAAGCTTGCTGACGAAATCCGCACCGAATTCCTTGCATTTAGCGACGGCGTCTTTATCAGGATTCCATAAAGCTCTATAACCATCACTTACAACTTCAATCTTGGATTCACTCAGCATATTATTGATTATGGACACACATTCGCCGCTCCAGCCATATGTTCCGAATGCTGCCGCCTTTTTATTCTTTAGGGATAGACCCTTGACCATTTCAAGTATGCCGGATATTGAATAGGAAATTCCTCTATTGATAGTGAACGATCCAAATAGGAGTGCTTTTGACTTGAACACTTCAGTTAAGATGTCGTTTTTATCGTGGGTCGATGCATTGAATAGCTTGACCGTTACTTCATTATCGGCGGATTTTATCCCTTCTGCAATGGCTTCAGCCATTCTGCGTGTGCCATTCCACATAGTATCATAAACAATGGTAATTTGATTTTCTTGATAGTCATTAGCCCATTCAAGATACTTTTCTATAATTTGTGCAGGATTATCACGCCATAGGATACCGTGACTTGTAGCGATTAAATCAACAGGAAGATTGAAACTTAAAACTTCTTCAATCTTTTTAGTTACAAGTGGGCTGAACGGTGTTAAGATATTAGCATAGTACTTGATAGCCTCTTGATATAATTCTGCTTTATCCACCAAATCATTATACATATGTTCCGATGCATAATGCTGCCCGAATGCGTCGTTACTGAATAGGATATTCTCGCCCGTCATATATGTGAACATCGTGTCGGGCCAATGCAACATTCTCGCCTCGATAAAAATCAACTTACTATCGCCAATGTCAAGTTCGTCGCCAGTCTTAACTTCAACGAAATTCCAGTCCTGATGATAATGCCCCTTGAGAATTTTCACACCATTGCTAGTGCAGTAAATTGGCGTATCGGGAATTTCTTTCATCAATAGCGGAAGAGAACCGCTATGGTCTATTTCGGCATGGTTGCAAATGATATAATCAATATCGTTTAAATCAATTTCCTTTTTGAGATTAGCAACGAATTCCTCGGCAAATGGCTGCCAAACGGTATCAATTAGGACATTTTTCTTATCTTTAATGAGATAAGAATTATAGGAAGAACCCCGATGTGTTGAATATTCATCACCATGGAACTTCTTCAATTCCCAGTCGATTTTGCCGACCCATGTTACTTTGTCATTGATTTTGAAACTCATTTTTATTCCTCCGTTTTTATTCAATTTCTTCTAGACTATCTATATCTAAGAGGATTATCCTCCTATGCCCGATTAACTGAATTAGCCCCATCTGCTGGAATGTAGATAATTTCCTGCTGAGAGTTTCCTGACTCATGCCAAGATTTGAGGCTAGATCCTGTTTTCGCATTGGAAGATGGACTTCACCCTCCCGATTGGCTAAATTAAGTAAAGTATCAGCAAGCCGCTTTTCCACGCTGTGAATGTTAATGTTCTCAATTAAATTTTCCGCAGCATCGAGTCTTTTACTAAGCTCCTCCAAAACCTTGAATGCGATAGTGGGGTATTTCGCCATTAGATCCCGTATATGATGCCCCTCAATTAAACATAATGTAGTATCTTCTATAACTTCGCTATAATCGGTGAACGAGGATGAGCTAAATAAAGATAGCTCACCCATGAAGTCACCAGCGCCAAGTATGCGAATTACTTGCTCCTTGCCCGTTGGAGAAAGTCGTGAAATTTTCACCTTGCCCGAATGTATTACATATAGCTTATTACCTTTATCACCGGATAAATAAATGTGTTCGCCCTTTTGGTAGGATTTTTCGGTAGTAATTCTTGCGATTTCTAGCATTTCCTCATCGGACAAATTGCTGAAAATCGGCACTGCTTCAATGCAGTTTCTGCCGCCACGAAGATGACAATTACAGTTCAAAAATATCCCTCCAAATTGAGCTAGTTTGCTATATTTCTCCTGTTCTTCCTTTCGCCGTATCGTAAAAGGCGAACGGCATTGACGATTACAAGCAGTACGCTAAGTTCATGAACGAGCATACCGAAAGATAGGTTCACCGTCTTAAACAACACACCCGTTAATAGGATTCCTGCTACGAGTAGGGCGAAAACGATATTCTGCCGCATATTCCTCACCGTCGCACGGCTAAGCCCGATTGCATGGGATAGCATGCGAATTTCATCGGACATGAGCACGACATCGGCTGTTTCCATCGCTACATCTGTACCGGCACCGCCGATTGCAATGCCAAGATCCGCCGATGCAAGTGCGGGAGCATCATTGACACCGTCGCCGACCATGGCGGAAATTCCATACTTATCGGCGAAGCTATTCAGCACTTCTACCTTGCCCTCTGGGAGGAGTTCCGCATGGTATTCATCTATTCCCAGCTGATTTGAAATCGCCTTTGCCGCTCTTTCGTTGTCGCCCGTCAGCATGATGATTTTCTTAATGCCGAGATGCTTTAACTTGGCAATAAGATTCTTCGCATCGTTACGCACGACGTCGGCAATTGAAATTATGCCGATAACTTTGCTTTCATCAGCTACAATGATAACGGTTTGACCTTTTTCTTCTTCGCTTTTAATATAATCTTCCTGATTTTCTATATCAATCGAATTCTCATTCATCAATTTACGGTTGCCAATAAAATATATGCTACCGTCAAGTTCAAATTTCAGCCCGTGACCAGCAATAATATCGGCATTGTCGGGGCGGCGATTAATTTCACCAAGACTTTGCTCCGCCCGTGATATAACCGCCCTTGCTAGCGGATGTTCAGAATAACCCTCACCAATTGCGGAGATTCTAAGCAGTTCATTTTCATCTATTCCATAAGTTTTAATTTTAGTTACGGCGGGCTTACCAACAGTTAGTGTGCCCGTTTTATCAAAGGCTAATACCTTTATTTTACCGAGTTTCTCCATAATTTCCCCGCCCTTGACCAGCACACCGTGTTTGGCTCCATTACCGATGCCCGCAACAATTGAAACGGGGGTAGAAATCACGAGTGCACCCGGACAGGAAATTACAAGCAGTGTTAGCGAAAGGACTAGATCCCTTGTTATAATGAATACAAGTAATGCAAGTATGATGATAGCAGGAGTATAGTATTTCGAGAATTTTTCTAGGAATTTCTGCGTATGCGCCTTTTTATCCTGCGCCTCCTCCACTAATTGAAGGATTCTTGCAAATGTAGTATCGTCACCGACTTTTTCCGCATGGATGATAAGATAGCCGGATTCTAATATGCCGCCTGAAAAGACGTCATCGTCAACAGTTCTATTGACGGGGATGGATTCGCCCGTGATAGCCGCCTGATTGATATAGGCATTACCATCTGTAATAATGCCATCGACAGGGATTTTCTCACCGGGGCGCACAATTACTAAATCGCCCTTTATGACTTCATCGGGGGATACTTCAATTTCCGCCCCGTCACGCATAACACGTGCAGAATCGGGAGCAAGATCTAGCAAAGCCTTTATCGAGGATCTTGTCTTATCAATAGTCCTTGATTCGAGATAATCACCGAACATAAATAGGAATGTTACGGCGGCAGCCTCCCAATATTCGCCGATCGATACCGCGCCAATTACGGCGATTGATACAAGTGCATCAATACCGACAATGCCGTATCGAATAGCTGCAATGGCATTGCGCAAAATGGGGTAGCCAGCGATAATTGCGGCGAGAATCATAAATATACTTGTTACGATATGCATTCCAATGCTAATTTTTAATATGAAAGAAATTGCGACTAAAATACCTGAAATTAGCACTCTTTGACTCTTACTTAATTTTAACATATAAATCCTCCTTTCTCAATAGGATATAGAATAAAAGTTATAAGTTACTTCTCACTAAGCACTTTATATCCTAGTTTTTCGATACGTTCCTTAATTGTGTTTGTATCTACAACACTTTCATCGAAGCTGAATTTCACACGGCTTGAGTTGAATAGGACTTCCGCTTCTTTTACGCCTTTTGTCTTTTTCACGGCGGATTCGACTTTTGCGGCGCATGCTGGGCATGCTAATGTTTCAAGTTGAAAAATTTTGTTTGTCATAATAAATTCCTCCTAAAATTTGCGGAGTGAACACTCCATATGCTTTTGCTTACAATTATAGTATAGCATATAAAAATAGCTATTATTATGACCCTAGTCAAAATTTTCAAAAGAAATTCGCTGAATGTGCAAATTTGCAATAAAAAAAGCAACCCATATTAATGGATTGCTTTTTGGCGCGCCCTGAGGGATTCGAACCCCCGGCCTTCTGGTTCGTAGCCAGACACTCTATCCAGCTGAGCTAAGGGCGCAATATGCAATGCTAAGCATCGAAAGCGTATCATCACGCTTTAATAGTATATCATGATGGATATGCCTTGTCAAGCGATTTGTGAATTTTATTTAAGATGCGAATGGGTAATGCGCCGCATAATAAGAAGAGCATTCACAGTTGGCAATAATTACAAAAACATTGACATTTTACGCAGCTTATTGTATAATTTAAATAAGAAAATATATGAGGGAGTGAATTAACATGGTTAATAGAAGAACTAGGGGCATCGTATTTATATCACTATCACTAATATCTATATTAATATCATTGCTTGGAGTGTTAATTGCAGTTAACTCTTTCGTTAGGTATATTATAGAAAAAATTGTTGAAAAAAGACAGCATCGGGAGAAGTGGGCTGACTATTACGATTGTGGACTAGCATAAAAATTCTACATAGTTAAAACGGGCTTTTGATAGCCCGTTTTTTATTGGGAAGTAATTGTATAAATATAATGCATCTGCCTATAATAATACTATTCCAAATCCAGTAGTGAAGTCGATAATGGAGGTATTAATATGCTTGTAAAAGACATTATGACGCCGACAGTTGTAACGGTGACTCAAGATGATACGGCAATTGAAGCGGCGAATTTAATGAAAGTCAATAATATAGGAGCAGTCCCAGTGACATGTGGCAGCAATGTTTGCGGTATGTTAACCGACAGGGATATTGTGCTACGATGCGTCGCCGTGGGGAAAACTCCCGATCAATGTAAAGTTAGCGAAGTCATGACGGGGAGCGCTGCTTGCGTAACGCCAACGCAATCGGTTACTGATGCTATCACATTAATGGCAAGTGAGCAGGTCCGCCGTTTGCCCGTGCTTGAAAATGGCGAATTGACGGGAATTATTTCCCTTGCCGATATTGCAAGAATACGTAAATCGCCAGAAGTTGCGAATGCATTATGCGAAATTTCAATGCCTTAATAAAAATAGCTATCTTAATAAGATAGCTATTTTTTTATTTCTTTTGCTGAGTATAATGCTTATAGAGTTCGCTTTTTCGGTGGTCACTTTTTTGTGAAACTTGCTTGCAGGCATCGGATAATTTTGCCCCGTCTGCAATTAATTCGTCTATAATGCGACAGGCATCATCAAGAGAAAGGCTCGGTGCCTTTGCGCTAGCCTCTCTACCCGATATAACTAGCACGAATTCCCCACGGGGAGTGTTTTCCTCATAGAATTTAATTGCATCGCTGAATGTGGTGCGTATAACTTCCTCATATAATTTTGTTAGTTCTCTACAAATAGAAATCTCCCTATCGCCGAATTTATCATACATATCTTTAAGTGTGCGCAGGAGTTTATGCGGTGCCTCATAGAAAATCATCGTACGTTCTTCTTCTCTGAGCGAATCAAGGTGGGAATTCCGCTGCTTTTTATTCACACTCAGGAATCCCTCAAAGCAGAATCTAGATGTGCTAAGTCCGCTAATCGCTAATGCGCTTATGACGGCACTAGCACCAGGAATTACTACAACTTCGATGCCTTTACTAGATAGCAGCCGAACAAGTTCCTCACCAGGATCGCTTATACACGGCATACCTGCATCGGATACGATGGCGCAGCTTTCACCACTTGCGACACGGGCAAGAATTTCCTCCCCACGTTCACGGATTGTATGTGTATAGTAGCTTATCATTGGCTTTTTTATGCCGAAATGGTTAAGGAGTTTGCCCGTTACCCTTGTATCTTCGGCGGCAATGAAATCGACCGAGGATAGCACTTCGATGGCACGTGGAGTCATATCGCCAAGGTTGCCGATCGGTGTCGCCGTCACATATAATTTACCCATCATATTAAAACTCATTCCTTAATTTATATTACCGTAAATTGCTTGCAATTCTTCTGTAAATCCGTCGCCCTCCCGAATATAGAGCTGCGGCATTGTTCGCATAAATGGTGAACCGCCCTTCCGCCCTTCTATTAGGAATAGCCAGGGTTCCGTATGGGGATTCTTGCTTACAAAGCGGATTTTCTTCGGTTCGATGTCGCCCAGCTTCATAGCAGTAATCACATCGGCAAGCCGTTCCGGACGTTGGCAAAGGCATAATCTGCCGCCGAATTTCAGCAGTTTACTAGCGGCGCTGCACACATCATAAATATTGCACATAATTTCATGACGGGCGATGCTATGGGCAGAGTTTTTATTAATAATGCCACTGCCGGCACGTTTATATGGGGGATTGCAGGTAACGAGTTCAAACTTTCCGCTATCTAGATCCTCATGGCCGAGCGGTAGGGGGAGTGCCTTTAAATCCGCATGGATAGGGTAGATTATGTTGCTAAGCGAATTCACCTCTACCGATAATTCAAGTTGGCGAATTGCCCCCTCTTGAATGTCGACGGCGGCAATTTTCTTCGGGGGATTAGTCCTACACATTAACAGGGGAATAATGCCGCACCCCGTGCCGAGGTCGCAGACTTTATCGCTCCGTCTAGCAGATGCAAAATCAGCAAGTAGGAATGCATCCGTGCCAAAGCCATGTTCATTTGAGATGTAAATTGATATATCGCCTAATTTTTCTATTTGCAAAAAAGTCCCCCCCTATAATCTGTCGCAGAAGTGCATCACTTCTAAAGTCGTAATTTACATTGATATTGTACCATAATGGCAATAAACATTCCACCAGAAATAAAAAACTTATGTAAACATAACTTTTTTGTAGAATTGTATTGATTTTTATACCATGATAGTGTATACTATCATGGCAGAGATACTTTTTAAATTTACGCCTATAGCTCAGATGGATAGAGCGCCTCCCTCCTAAGGAGGAGGTCGCTGGTTCGAATCCAGTTAGGCGTGCCAATGCAACCGAATGCAAGTCCATTCTATGATGGATTTGCGTTTGGTATTTAATTGTCAAAATGCTGATTAAATTCATATATTATAATGAAAATAAATTTGAACAGGGGATTTCTAGTGAAGGTTAAGGTTGTTAAGTTCGGCGGCAGCTCACTCGCCGATGCCGAACATTTTAAGAAAGTTAAAGAGATAATATCTGCCGATAGCAGCAGGAGATATGTTATACCGAGCGCACCGGGCAAGAGATTCGATGACGATATTAAGGTAACCGATATGTTGTACGAATGTTATGATCTTGCTAGTAATGGCGGCGGCTTCGAAGAGCATTTTTCTAGAATAGCTAGCAGATATGAACAGATAATCGACGACCTTGGCATTGATCTAAATCTTGACGATGAATTCGATATTATAAGGAAGGGATTCATCGGTGGTGCAGGGCGGGATTTCGCCGCTAGCCGTGGGGAATACCTCAACGGTATCGTACTTGCAAAATTCCTAGGATATGAATTCGTTGATTCAGCTAGTGTAATTTTCTTTGACGAAAAGGGCGAATTCGATAGTGAGCGTACGAATGAAACACTAGCGAATAGGCTAAGCAGTATCGAAAGAGCAGTAATTCCCGGATTTTACGGGGCGATGCCAAACGATACTATAAAAACATTCTCACGTGGTGGTTCCGACGTTACAGGATCGATAGTTTCACGTGCTGTAAAAGCATCAATGTATGAGAATTGGACGGATGTTTCCGGCTTTTTGGTTGCAGATCCTCGCATAATAGATAATCCCAAGGTGATAACTTGCATTACATACCGTGAACTGCGTGAGTTATCTTATATGGGAGCAGGAGTATTGCATGAAGATGCAATTTTCCCAGTAAGATCTGCTGGCATACCGATAAATATTAAAAACACTAATGATGTTGACGCACCCGGCACAATGATAGTGGCGGAGGCTGACGACAAACCGAGTAAATATATAATCACTGGCATTGCCGGTAAAAAGGGCTTTACCATCATTAATATTGAGAAAGATATGATGAATGCCGAGCTAGGATTCGGCAGGAGAGCGCTTTCAGTGCTTGAAGATAATAATGTTTCATTCGAGCATTTGCCATCGGGGATAGATACAATGTGCGTTATCGTCGGCAATGATGATATTGACGGCAAAGAAGAAAAAATCCGCAATGAGATTATTAGGGAAACGGGAGCAGAACATGTCCGCATAGAAAAGGGGCTTGCCCTCCTGGCGATTGTCGGTAGGGGAATGCGTTCGACACGGGGGACTGCGGCGAGGATTTTCGCGGCACTTGCCCATGCGAATATAAATGTGAGAATGATCGATCAGGGTTCAAGCGAGTTAAATATAATCGTTGGCGTAGATGAAGATTGCTTTGAGCGGGCGATTAAGGCGATATACGATATTTTCATTCTATGTTTGTAATATGATAAAATAAAAGTCATCGGAGGAATTCCGATGACTTTTTTATTTGTAAGCTGCCGATATTCTTTTCAACACCACTTTATTTATAATGTTGTATAGTTATATGCAACATTATAAGATTTCCCCACTATAATTGACAATGTATTTTTACAAGTAAAATGCATTAGCAGAAGTTACACGACAGCATATAATATAATGGGCGCAGTAATAACAGGGGGAAGAAAATGAAGATTATCAGTGATTTCATTAAAACGGGGACGAAGTCCCGTCCAGGCACAAAAAGAAAGAAGAAGTATATTGTAATTCATGAAACGGGCAATCCGAATAAGGGTGCAGGTGCTAAGAACCATGCGAATTATTTAAAGAACCTTGCTAAGGCGGATTCAACCTATCTTTCGTGGCATTACACAGTCGATGATAGCAGCATTTATCACCACATTCCAGATGATGAAATTGCATGGCATGCGGGCGACGGATCAGTGGAGGGCGGTGGCAATTATGCAGGAATTGCAATCGAAATTTGCATTAATCCGGAGAGTAATTTCGTTAAGGCAGTGGAGAATGCCGCTAATCTAACGGCTAAGCTTATTAAAAAGCATGGACTTAATCTTTCGGCAATTAAGCAGCATTATGATTTCTCAGGTAAGAATTGTCCGCAGAATATACGCACTAAAGGGTTGTGGAAAGACTTCCTATCAAAGGTGGAAAAACATCTTAAATCCGACGGACAGAGCAGTAATGAAAAGAAATTCACCGTCGGCGATAAAGTCGTATTAAATGGGCATGTCTACACCGATAGCTATGGTAGCAAGGCGGGAATGCGCTTTTCCGCTAAGAGCTGCGAGATTACAAGAGTGGTCAACACAGCAAGAAAGGCGCCCTACCTCCTTGATAATGGGCTTGGCTGGGCTAGGAAACAGGACTTAACTCATAAAAGTTTAGCAAGGCCGATATTAGCCCCAGGGGCGAAAGTCCGTGTTTCGGGCATGCTCTACACAACATCGTACGGGGAAAATCCCGTTAGAAAGATTGAGGGTGTTCACACGGTAACACGGATTATTTCCGGTAGGAAGGCTGGCGTCCTCCTAGATGGGAATCTTGGCTGGGTATCGCCCAGTGATTGCCATCTAGTTTAAATAAGATGTAAAAAGCAAGTCTACCGCACTATTGAAGTGCGGTAGACTTATTTCTATTTATAGCTAATTTCAAAAGAAAGAATGTATTGTGCATCATTATAACGGAATGAATTCATCTTTGTTGAAATTTTTTTGTTCTTTTCGGCGGCGGCATTTAACGCATTAGAGAATCCGCCCGATTTTAATTTACTATAAGCATCTTGATATGTAGTAAAGTCGGAGAATTTAATTTCAACATATTTCTGCTTCGATTTGGCGGCATTCAAAATTGCCTTAGTTAAATCCTTTTCCGCATTTGCCGCACTCGTGAAGAGCAATTTATTATATGTATGGTAGTTGTATTTAGTGCCATTAGCCGCCGGGAGCTTCTTATAATGCGATACACTCCTATCCGCATTAGAGAAGTAGTGATCGGCGCCAATCTGCTTATCTGTAAGACCGAAATATGCATATGTAATGTAGTCGGCAGGTGCCCCCACGGGATCGTTCCATGTGGGGTCGATATGATAGAAATCGCCGCCCAGTTTAACTAAATTCCAACCGTGATGTTGATCTTTTGACATGCCCGTGATGAATAAACATTCAATCCCCGATCTGTTGCATAGGTATTGGAGCGCCCTGGCATATCCCTCACAAACGGCCTCCCCCTCAATGAGGACACCGTAGAGGTTATGCGAATTTGCCTTATTTTCAACATAATCGGTATTCAGTACAATATAATCGTGGAAGTATTTTACTCTTTCGTAATTGTTCATAGATTTAGTAGCGGAAATTAGCTTATTAACTTTCTTATCCAATTTTGATTTCATGCTTTTATAGGTAGATGCGTTGTATGAAGATACTGCTTTACCGCTTTTGTCGAGGTTGATTTTATCTATATACGTATCCTTGCCATCGAATTCATACCCGACTTGGTTGCCAACATGGAAGAATTCAGGATGATCGGCAAGCACGGCAAAATATATCGAAAATACGGTATCGGAATCCAGCGGATCGCCGCTAGCAAGATGAATTTTAGGCTTACAAGCTTCAATGCCGCTTACGATTTTCTTATATATTTTCTGCTCAGATTTAGTCAGCTGATTAAATGCGTAGACAGAATTGCCGCCCTCGGACAGGGGAGCATTACCCGTCACCGGCTTAGGTTTGCTGGTATTGTTCTTTTTTGCAGTAGTCGTAACAGTTGTAGTTGCCTTTGCCTTAGAAGTTGCAGTTGTTTTAACGGTGGATTTAGCGGTAGATTTAGCATTGGTGGAAGTTGTAGTAGTAACTTCATTAGCAGTCGTTTGCTCCGCAGTTGTATCTTCGGTAGTAGAAAGAACATTCGCTTGATAATCTTCTTCTAATTGGCGAGGGTAGAATACTTCACACCCCGATAAGAATACCCCAACCAATAATATGAAAGAGGCGATAGCTAATTGTGCGTTCATCCTTTTCATGAGTTATCCCTCCCAATATCGTGAGTTATTCAGCTCTTTTGGAGAATTTCAGCCTTAACTTTGGAGATGCGGCGATCTTCAGTAAGAATGACCGTGAACTTCACATCACCTTTTTTAATAGACGGTGTTTCGCTTTCCTCAGGGATATATCCTAGCAAGTCAGTGATATAACCGCCAATTGTATCGTATTCGTGGTCGTCGACTAAATCGATGCCAAGCTTATCTAGAATATCATCGGGATTTGCCATTCCATCAATGAGGTAAGCACTGTCGGAAATTTTCTGAATTTCGTCGGCTTCATCATCGTATTCGTCCTGAATATTACCCATTATTGCCTCAATTAAATCCTCCATAGTAACAATGCCGGCAGTGCCGCCGTATTCGTCTACCACGACGGAAATATGTTGCTTTTTGCTAGTCAATTCTTCAAACAAGTCACCGCATGGCATTGATTCGGGAACATAGTGAATTTCCCGAATAAAATCATTAATTGAGAAATCCTCCGAATTTTCACACCCGACTAAGCAAAGGAGATCTTTAATATAGATAATTCCAACAATATTATCAACGCTATTTTCGTATACGGGAATACGTGAATATCCTTCATTAATTGCAAGATAAACTATTTCGCTAATTTTTGCATCGGATGAAATTGATACTAGATCCGTTCTATGCGTCATAACATCGCTAACAATGAGATCGCCGAATTCAAAAATATTGTTAATCATATCTTTTTGCGATTCCTCAATAAATCCACGCTCATTACCCTCATTAATCATTAGAAGGATTTCCTCCTCTGTGACATCTTGATGGCTGGAGCTTGCATCCGCACCGAGTAAAGAGGCAATTAAATTTGCCGATTTAATTAATATTTTAGCAAATGGGGATATTATCGCCGTTAGTAGTGATACGGGTAGAATCAATAATCTTGCCGCCTTATCGGGATTTTTCATCGCTAGCCTGCGTGGGACAAAATCCCCGAATACAAGCATAAAAGATGATAGAATCGCCGTGACGATAACGGTAGAAATTAAATGTATAATGCTAGCATTAACACGGGTGACGTTCGTCATAACAAATTTTGTTAAAGGAGAGGCGAAAGTATTAGCAGCGAATGCACTAGCGAATAGGCCGGATAATGTTACACCGATCCGAATTATCGGCAGTATCTTCGCTGGCTCCTCAAGATGACGCATTATCTTAATAGCTTTTTTATTCCCTTGTTTCGCAAGAATTTTAAATGTGCTTGAATTCACTGATAGAATAGAAATATCCGCCGCCGAGAACATGGCGCCGACAATTATTAGTATGATTAAAACAAATATATTAGTAAGCAATTTTCTTCCTCCAATTTTGCAATATCATGAATTGCAATAAATATAATCAAAAAAAGGCAGGGCAATTCTCCTTTTAAAAAAGTAAATAAAGAATTCCCACAAGCCTTTATAAAATCATATATTCAGATATCCAATGAGGAAAACAACATCGATGTTTACCCGCATCATCGGGTACGTCTTTCATATTCAATCTCCTTCAAATAAAACTTTTTATACACTTTAACTTTATCATAAATAAGAATTTCTGTCAAGTATGAAAGGTTATAGACGGTATAATTCGTTAATTTTATCGGTGGTAACATTAAAT
Source organism: uncultured Clostridia bacterium (assembly GCA_938014915.1). Classification (GTDB taxonomy): domain Bacteria; phylum Bacillota; class Clostridia; order Oscillospirales; family Ruminococcaceae; genus JAAZLM01. The sequence continues at coordinate 4,258 of CALLQQ010000015.1, read as the reverse complement.
TTACATAAAACATATTCATTTTTTGCTTTATCTGTTTACTTCTACGCATAAAGGTGGTAAAATTAGTAGTTGAGAATACACATTGTTAAATGTATGACAGGTGTATAAAATAAAGGAGGACTATCAAATATGGCAAGAAAAATGAAAACCATGGATGGTAACACCGCTGCCGCCCATGTATCCTATGCTTTTACAGATGTTGCCGCTATTTACCCGATCACACCATCTTCAGTAATGGCTGAAGTTACTGATGAGTGGGCGGTTAAGGGCAGAAAGAATATCTTTGGCGATGAAGTCAAAGTAACAGAAATGCAATCAGAGGCGGGCGCTGCTGGTACAGTGCACGGCTCATTAACTGCTGGCGCATTAACGACGACTTACACTGCGTCGCAGGGTCTTCTTCTTATGATACCGAATATGTATAAAATCGCTGGTGAGCTTCTCCCGAGCGTTATTCATGTATCGGCACGTGCAGTTGCGAGTCATGCGCTATCAATTTTTGGCGATCACTCCGACATTTATGCTTGTCGCCAAACTGGATATGCAATGCTATGCGCAGGTAATGTGCAGGAAGTAATGGATTTAGGAGCAATTGCTCATCTATCTACATTGAAGTCAAGAGTTCCATTCCTACATTTCTTTGATGGATTTAGAACATCGCACGAAATCCAAAAGGTTGAAGCGTGGGATTATGAAACACTTGCTGAAATGGTCGACATGGATGCTATTCAGGCATTCCGTGAGCATTCACTTTCACCGAATCGCCCTGTTCTAAGGGGAACAGCTCAGAATCCGGACATATTCTTCCAAGCGAGAGAGGCGTGTAATCCTTTCTACGATGCTGTTCCTGAAATTGTAGAAGATTATATGAACAAGGTTAATGAAAAAGTTGGATCCGACTATAAGCTATTCAACTATTATGGCGCACCCGATGCTGAGAAAGTTATTGTAGCAATGGGTAGTGTGTGCGATACAATTGAAGAAACAATCGATTATCTAAACGATAAAGGCGCAAAGGTTGGACTTGTTAAAGTTAGACTTTACCGCCCATTCTCCGCTAAGCATCTTATTGATGTTATTCCTGAAACGGTTAAGCAAATCAATGTTCTTGATAGGACTAAAGAGCCGGGCGCATTGGGCGAGCCGCTATATCTTGATGTTGTTACCGCTCTAAAGGGGAGCAAGTTTGAAAGCACGCCAGTATTCACTGGACGCTACGGACTAGGCTCAAAGGACACAACTCCCGGTCAAATCATTGCTGTATACAACAATACGGATAAGCAGGAATTCACAATTGGCATCAAAGATGATGTAACAAATCTATCGCTTGATGTAGAGGAGAATCCTGATACAACTCCAAAGGGTACAACAAGCTGTAAATTCTGGGGTCTAGGTGCGGACGGAACAGTCGGCGCTAATAAGAACTCAATTAAAATAATTGGTGACCATACCGATATGTATGCGCAGGCATATTTTGCGTACGATTCTAAGAAATCGGGCGGTATCACAATATCGCACTTACGATTCGGTAATTCGCCGATTAAATCAACATACTTTGTTAGTAAGGCAGATTTCGTTGCTTGTCATAATCCATCATATATTGGTAGATATGATATGATTAGCGAGATTAAGCCGGGCGGAACATTCCTACTCAATTGCTCATGGGATAAGGATGAAATTGAGGAGCATATGCCAGCGGCGGACAAGCGCTATATTGCAGAGAATAACATTAATTTCTATACAATTGACGGTGTAGAAACAGCGAGGGAAATCGGACTTGGTGGAAGAATTAATACTATTCTACAATCCGCATTCTTCAGCATTGCTGATATTATTCCTAGAGATGATGCAGTTAAGTATATGAAAGATGCGGCGACGGCTTCATTCGGTAGCAAGGGTGAGAAAATCGTTAAGATGAACCACGATGCTATTGATAGGGGAGTTAGCGGCGCAGTTAAATTCGACGTACCAGCATCATGGGCGAATGCGACTGGCGAGGAAGAAAAGTTCATCGCTAAGGGCGATCGCAAAGATTTAGTAGATTTCGTTAACGACATTCTAATTCCAGTTAATGCTCAAAAGGGCGACGATCTTCCTGTATCGGCATTCGAGGGTAGGGAAGATGGAACATTCCCACAAGGATCGGCGGCATACGAGAAACGTGGAATTGCTGTTGACATACCATGCTGGCTTGAGGACAACTGTATTCAATGTAACTTCTGCGCATATGTATGCCCGCATGCTGTTATTCGTCCAGTAGTACTGAATGATGAAGAAGCACAGAATGCTCCTGAAGATATGAAAATGCTACCTATGACAGGAATGGCTGAAAATAAATTCGCAATCACTGTTTCAGCACTTGACTGTACGGGATGCGGTTCATGTATTAACGTTTGTCCTGGTAAGCGTGGCGAGAAAGCACTTGTATACAAGCCGCTTGAAAGTCAGCTTGATCAGCAAGAAATATTCGCTTACGGTCAAAGTTTAGATGTTAAACCTGAAGTATTTGAGAAATTCAAGACAACTACTGTTAAGGGTAGCCAATTTAAGCAGCCACTACTTGAATATTCGGGTGCTTGCGCTGGATGTGGAGAAACTCCATATGCTAAGCTTGCAACACAGCTATTCGGTGATAGAATGTTCATCGCCAATGCGACAGGATGTTCATCAATTTGGGCGGGATCCGCTCCATCGACACCGTACACAGTTAATAAAGAGGGTAGGGGTCCTGCATGGGCGAACTCCCTATTCGAGGATAATGCTGAATTCGGTTATGGAATGTATATGGCACAACAAACACTCCGTGATCGTGCTGCTGCCAAGGTTGAAAAACTTGCAAACGACGCATCGGGCGATTTAAAGGCGGCGTGTGATGAGTATCTATCAACAATGGATGACAAATCGGCGAATTCCGCTGCTACTGATAAGCTTGTTGCAGCGCTAGAGGCTGATGGATCCGACGCAGCTAAGGAAATCCTAGAATCTAAGGACTTCCTATCGAAGAAGTCGATGTGGATATTCGGCGGTGACGGATGGGCATACGATATTGGATTCGGTGGTCTTGACCATGTAATTGCATCGGGCGCTGATGTTAACATCCTAGTATTCGATACTGAAGTATATTCAAATACAGGTGGACAATCGTCCAAGGCAACCCCGACGGGCGCAGTTGCACAATTCGCAGCCGCCGGTAAGGAAGTTGGCAAGAAAGATCTTGCAGCAATTGCAATGAGCTATGGTTATGTATATGTGGCACAAGTATCGCAAGGTGCTAACTACAATCAATGTCTAAAAGCATTCAATGAGGCAGAGGCATATGATGGACCATCTATCATTATTGCATATGCTCCATGTATCAACCACGGTATCAAGGGCGGATTACAAAAGGCTCAGACCGCAGAAAAAGAAGCGGTTCTATCAGGATACTGGCACTTATTCCGCTATAACCCAGCATTGAGGCTAGAGGGCAAGAATCCATATTCACTAGATTCTAAGAAGCCAACCGCTGATTATAAGGACTTTATAATGAGTGAAGTTCGTTACAGCAAGCTGGCACGTGCTAATTCCGACAGAGCTGAAGAATTATTCGATAAAGCAGCTAAGGCTGCGGCTGATAAATACGAGCATCTTGTAAGATTACAAGAGTTGTATGAGCCGATCGGCGAATAGTAATACAAACATTTACCAGAAAGCCCCGTGGGAATTCACCACGGGGCTTTTTTAATGGCGGCAAACTAAAATATTATGTAAACTATCATGTGTTTTTGTTGACAATGGCGCCACGATAACGATATAATTATAACGTGTATATCATAAGACCTTTTTGGCAAATACTGAGCATAGTGTAGAATAGAAGGATACATATAAATTAGGGAGTATAGGAGAAGCTAATTTGGGAGAGGAACAAGGCATAAAAATGAGAGTCCCCCTAATTGATGAACTGAGGGGTTTTGCGATAATATGTATGGTGTTATACCATGGAGCATATGACCTAGTCGTTCTATACGGATATAGTATACCTATATTTGAAACAGATTTTATGGATGTACTTTCTACTGCATTTGCAATGCTATTTGTAGTTATATCGGGTACGGCTTGTAGATATTCAAGGAATAACTATAAGCGGGGCGTGATTTGCTTTTCGATGGGCATGATTATCACGATAATAACATATTTTGTAACGCCCGATGATTTTATAAGGTTCGGGATACTCCATATGCTTGGGATATCCATGATAGTATTTTCATTGGCGTACCGC
>CALLQQ010000014.1 GCA_938014915.1 uncultured Clostridia bacterium | reverse complement strand
ATTAATTGAATTTGCTCTTAGCAATTTACTATATTTCGCTCTTCATCTAGAGAGGAATGGCACATTCCCCAAGCCACTCACTGCGGCTAAAGAGCGTGAATGTTTTAAGCTCCTTGAACAGGGCGATAACGATGCTAGGAACAAATTAATTGAACACAATTTGCGATTAGTTGCACATATCGTTAAAAAGTACTATTCATCTACCAGTGATCATGATGACTTGATTTCAATCGGCACAATAGGTCTTATAAAGGCGGTCGGCACATTCGATTATAATAAAGGTACTAGATTTGCAACTTATGCGAGCAGATGTATCGAAAATGAGATTCTTATGCATTTCAGGTCAATTAAGAAATCAGCAGGTGACATCTATATAAACGAGCCAATCGATACTGATAAAGACGGGAATCAGCTAACTTTAATGGATATTATATCGGATGATTCATGTATTATTGATATAATCGATTTAAAGATAAAATCTGAGCAACTTTATAAATTCATCGAGCGCACCCTTGACGAACGTGAGCAAGCCATCATTAAACACAGATATGGTCTTTATGGATGTAAACCGCTAACCCAACGGGAGGTAGCAAAGATACTTGGCATATCACGTTCATATGTTTCAAGGATTGAAAAAAAGGCGCTCACCATTTTAAGAAAGCAATTTAGCAAATGTTAAAATCGCATTTACTTTACCTTATCATATTTCCAATCAATAATTCCACCGAAGTCATGCACATTGGTGAATCCTAGTTGAATTAACTTCTTTGCGGCATCGGCACTCCTAGCGCCACTGCGACAATATACTAGAATCAACTGATCCTTGTCAGTGAGTTCCTTTTCCGCCCTATCCATTATGCTGTCGTTAGGGATCAGGATAGCATCTTTAATATGCTCCTCATTGAATTCCTGCTCAGTCCTCACATCAAGAATAATGTGATCGCCGCCTTCATCAATAATTGCTTTAGCTTTATCAGGTGAAATCTTACTGTATTCAGTCTTTTTAGTAGAAGTAATCATATCTATTCTCTCCTTTAACTTCTTTTTATTAAGCATTCCACTAACACCCGACGATATGTATCCTTCTTCATCTATGAAATATGTTGTTGGTATTGAATAAACTCTGTACGTATTGGCAGCATCTAGACCTTTATCGAAATAAATGGGGAATGTAAACTCAGCATCGTTAATAAATGCCTGTGCCTTGCTCTGCGTTTCACGGCTGCCATCGGTGAGGTTAATCATCATGAAGATAACATCATCTCCTACTTCCTCATATACTTCTTGGAAGTCGGGCATCTCATTCTTACACGGATCGCACCAGCTCGCCCAAAAATTCAGAACTATCGGCTTCCCAAATTGGGAGGATAGTGATACCGTATTACCGTCGCTATCCGTAACATTGAAATCCATTGCCTTAATCTTATCAGAGTCCGAATTGGCATTAGAATTATTATTCTGTGGCATTTCGACATCGTGTTTCTTTGATAAGATATTATACGCCACTGTTGATGCTGCGATAACAATAATTAACACCACTCCCAAAAGAATAGTTTTAGTTTTACTGTTCACTTTACTCCTCCTAAATAGTCATTAATGATAGTAATGCGCCCATCAGTCCTGTCATCATGAATATTCCCACTACAATTAAGAACAATCCGCATATGATATTAATTACACGGTAATGGCGCTTAATAAAATCAAAAGCGTTCTTCAGTTTATCTATTAAAATTGCGCTGATTATGAAGGGGATCCCTAGTCCTAGAGAATACGCAAGAAGCATTAAAATTCCCGATATGACCGTCCCCTGCTGCGATGCTAACATTAGGGCAGAGCCGAGGAATGCACCAACGCACGGTGTCCATCCTAGGGCGAAAATTAATCCGAATAAGAATGCTGATACGAATCCTAGGGGCTTAACATCCTTTTTTACGCTATGGGTTTTATTAAATATGCCAATTTTAAAAACGCCCATGAAACTCAGTCCGAAAAATATTACTACTATGCCAGTAACAATATTAACTATCGTTTGATACTGTCTTAATACGGCGCCAACTGATGCGGCGAATGCCCCCATTATCACAAAAATTAATGTAAATCCAAGCACAAATCCGATAGCATTTATTAAGGTTTTTTTATCATCTTTATTCGGATTCCCACCTGTGAAGTATATAATATAAATCGGTAGCATTGGTAGAATACAAGGAGAGATAAAAGTAATTATCCCCTCAAGAAAAGAAATTATATATTGCAAAGAAACACTCCCTAACTGATTATATTATTATACCACATCTTTTTTATAATATATGCAAATACAAAAAGCAGCACATGTAATTTATTTATGTGCTGCTTTAGTTCTGCTTTATAACTCTAAGGAAGGTGTTTCATATACTCTTGCTCCTAGTTCTTTATCAAGCATATATAGTCCTTTTGAATCGTCGCCAAACAATTCAAATCTCGCAATCAAGTCCTGTGCTGTCGCTTCTTCTTCCGCTTGCTCGGCGATGAACCAATCAAGGAATTGACCTGTACGATAGTCTTTATTAGCCAGTGCCTCAGAATATATATCATTGATTAAGCTAGTTACATACTTCTCATGATCAAGCGCCATCGTTAGGGGCTTTTTAAAATCATCATAGCTAGCATTCGGCGCATCAATAGCATCGAGGACTACATCGATATCACTATTTTGGAGATACTGAGAAATGAGCATTGCATGATCGAATTCTTCCTGCGCTTGGAGCTTGAACCAATGGGCGAATCCGTCTAGACTGCTTGAAGTATAGAAATTCGACATATCAAGATATAGGTATGCAGAATAAAGTTCCTTGTTCACTTGCTGTTGTAGTAGATCTTTAACTTTTTCATTCATAATAAAAAACCAACCTTTCATTTTATAACCTTGAAAAGGTTCACTTTTCTTGGTATAATATTTATAAATATTTGTTATATATAAGAACATTGGGCTCCAATGTTCGTGTCGCTGATTTAACTTTAATTTCATTATATATGATGGCTACCTTTTACTCTGTGATAATATCACATTGTAGATGATAACGTGCAAAATTAATTTTAGTCTAAAATTGAGGAGGGGTTAATATAAATAATACAATTATTGCTTTTTTACTTACACTCGTTGCGGGATTATCGACTGGAATTGGCAGTTTGATAGCTTTTTTTGCTAAAAAGACGAACACGAGGTTCCTTTCAGTATCACTTGGCTTATCGGCTGGGGTGATGATTTACGTATCTATGATTGAGATTTTCCCCGAGGCACATAGCTCATTATCATTGCATTATAATAGCAAAACTGCAATGATAATTACTGTTATAGCCTTTTTCGCTGGAATGATATTAATCGGGCTTATCGATAGCTTCATCCCCTCCGAGCAAAATCCGCATGAAGCAAAGTCCGTCGAAGATATGGATAGTGCTAATATAGCGAAGAATAAATTGATGAGAACGGGTGTATATACTGCGCTTGCCGTTGGAATTCACAACTTTCCCGAGGGACTTGCTACCTTTGTATCGGCATTGAAAGATCCTAAACTAGCAATTCCGATTGTGGTTGCAATAGCAATTCATAATATTCCAGAGGGAATCGCCGTATCTGTTCCGATATATTATGCTACCGGTAGCAGGAAAAAGGCCTTAGTTTATTCTTTTGTCTCCGGATTATCGGAGCCAATTGGCGCTGTTATCGGATATGCGCTGCTAATGCCATTCATGAATGAAGTAGTATTTGGCATTTTATTTGCGTCCGTTGCCGGGATCATGGTATTCATCTCACTAGATGAGCTATTGCCCGCCGCACAAGAATACGGCGAACATCATTCTGCAATATATGGGCTCATTGCTGGAATGGCAATAATGGCGGTTAGTCTTATACTATTTATGTGAGCGTTCTGTATTAATTATTGCAAAATCTAAGCTGCATACTGTGTAAAATGCCTATTCCCATAGTATAATATGATTTTTTATGCGATTATTATTGCTTTTTATACAATATACTGTTATAATCTCTGTATAAGATTTTATTCGATTAAATGCTATTATAGCTTGATTGCAGATGTATTTGCATAAACGGATAAAAAATATCAGTGTATATTCATTGCATAAAATTACATGGAGGAAATAATATGAAGAAATTAATTTTAGGAATTGTTATTGCATCTTTATCACTTACTGTTCTGCTCACTGGATGCGGATCATCTAAAGGCACAATTATTATGGCGACGGAGGCAGGATTCGCCCCATACGAATATACCGAAGATGGTAAAACCGTTGTCGGGGTCGACGTTGATATTGCAAATGAAATTGCAAAAGCACTCGGCAAGAAGCTCAAAATTGAAAATACCGAATTTACCAGCGCTCTACTATCAGTTCAACAAGGTAAGGCTGATTTCGCAGCTGCTGGCATTTCCATAAATCCCGAGCGTCAAGAGAAAATGGACTTCTCAATTGAATATGCTGTATCAAGGCAAGTTGTTGTTGTGAATAAGTCGTCCGATAGAATTAAGACTGTCGACGACATAAAAGAAGATACTAAAGTAGGCGTTCAAGAGGGTACGGTTGCAGATTCACATTTCACTGAAGATGTGAAAACCGACATTAAAAGATATCCAAAATTCCTACAAGCAGCGGAAGAATTGAAGAACGATAAGATTGACTGTGTTGTAATGGATTCGCTGCCTGCTGAGGAAATGGTCAAGAACAACGATTCACTGGAAATTCTAGATGGTGAAGTACTCACCGATTCATATGCTATCGCTGTTCAAAAGGGTAATAACGAATTACTAGATAAAATTAATGAAGTACTGCAAAAATTACTCGATGAGGGTAAAATCGACGAATTTACCATTAATCATACAACTAAATAGAACATACATATTAAAGGGCACATTATACAGGGCAAATATGCTCGTTGAATGTGCCCTTTTAATAACGATATAAGATATAACAGGGGGTCCGAATTTTGGGACAAATACTGAACTGGTTTGAAGAAATATGGAATAACTTTCACCGTGCTTTTATTGAGAAAGGGCGATATGTTGCATATTTAGAAGGATTTAAAGTTACACTTTTCGTTTCATTTTTTGCCGTAATATTAGGAGTAGTAATTGGGTTGATTGTTGCTGTCCTAAAATACACATCTGCTAGAAACAAGCGATTGAAAATCTTCGGCATGATTAGCAACTTATATATAACTATAATTAGGGGCACTCCCGTTTATGTGCAGCTGCTCATTATTTATTATGTTATATTTACTTCAAGGGGAACATCCCCCATCATTGTAGCAATAATTTGCTTCGGCGTAAATTCAAGTGCATACGTGGCGGAAATTATCCGCGCTGGAATTGAGGCGGTCGATAAGGGGCAGATGGAAGCAGGAAAATCCCTCGGGCTCAGCGGTGTACAATCCATGATTTCAATTGTGCTACCGCAAGCTATTAAGAATATACTGCCCGCACTCGGAAACGAATTCATCGTATTAATAAAGGAAACCGCCATTGTCGGCGTTATTGCAGTCAATGACGTTACAAAAGCAGCACAAAATGTTAGTGGTATAACATATGACTTGCTCACGCCGCTAATTATAACAGCGATAATGTACTTGATAGTTGTTGTGCTATTAACTAAGCTATTAGAGTATTTTGAAAGGAGGTTGGCTCAAGGTGATAGACGTTAAGAAATTAAACAAATCGTTCGGCGATAATCATGTTCTAAAAGATATTGATGAACATATCAGCCAAGGGGAAAAGGTTGTAATCGTCGGTCCGTCCGGATCTGGAAAGAGTACATTCCTGCGATGTTTAAATTTAATGGAAATCCCCTCCTCCGGTGATATCTTCTATGATGATAAGAATATTACTAAGACAAAAGGCAAGGAACTGAATGCGATGCGTCAAAAGATGGGAATGGTGTTCCAGCATTTTAATCTGTTCCCGCATCTCACAATTCTAGATAATATCACACTTGCACCAATTAAACTAAGGCTCATGAGTAAAAGCCAGGCAAAAGAAAAAGCAATGCAACTACTCAAACGTGTCGGGCTTGTAGACAAGGCGATGCAATATCCGAATCAACTTTCCGGTGGGCAAAAGCAGCGAATTGCCATTGTACGTGCCCTTGCTATGAATCCACAAGTGATGCTATTTGATGAACCAACATCGGCACTCGATCCTGAAATGGTCGGTGAAGTTCTTGACTTGATGAAGCAACTTGCTATCGACGGTATGACGATGGTAGTTGTCACACATGAAATGGGATTCGCTAGAGAAGTCGGCTCTCGTGTGCTATTCATGGATGAAGGCAGAATAGTTGAGCAGAACACTCCAAAGGAATTTTTCGATAGTCCGCAGAATCCCCGCTTAAAAGACTTCCTATCAAAGGTATTATAAATTCAGCATCTCCGATAAAATCGGGGATGTTTTTCTTTGCTAGCAGCAGTATTAAAATTCACACAAGCCGAAGGTTATTGTAAAAAGAAATAAGCCCCATCGTCATGATGGAGCTTATTTCTTTTAAGAGGAAATCTATATTTATTTGAGGAGAACAATTGAATATGGAGGGAGGGTCAATTTATCTCCCTCTAAAGTCGGATCTGTACTCGTCGTGGTAAGGTAACCACGAATTCCGTCATAATTGAAATCGTCCATGTTTAACTGGATGCTTTTCTCATTCTCCGATATGTTGTAAATTATGTAAATGTCGCTATCTTCGTATGTCTTTTTAATTGCGCAAATATCGATGTCGCCAACATCTATTGATGTGATGAATCCACGTGCAATTTCAGGGTTCTCATTTCTTATCCTCAGTCCCCTTTTAAAATAATTAATTATCGAACTTTCATCAGCTAATTGCTCTTGAACACTAGGGAATTTATGATCTTGTGTGCTTGCATTCGCTGGTGGGTTAGGTATCCCCGTTTCGTCATTATTCGACCACAGCATTGGCATACGTTTGTTTTCATCTATGCCGCTGCCACTCATGCCGATTTCTTCACCATAATATACGAATACACTACCATTCATAGTGAGATTCATTCCAGCCGCCATCTTGAGTTTTTGCTCGTCATATGAGAAATAGCCGGAACCTCTTGCAGTATCGTGATTAGTGAAGAATGGCGCATCAATGCCATCGGGGTTGAAGGAATTAATCCTATCTTGCGAATATACTAATGCTTCCCCGAACGATTTTGCTGAATTATCAATGCCCGTGTAATTTATAGTCTTAACTATTTTACCCGTCTGCTCGGCAAAGGCAAAGTTGAATACACTATCGATTCCGCTTTCATAGTATTTTGTTAGCTCGGTAAATGAATCCCAAGCTTCCGCAACTATGTAGCAATCCTCATCTACCGATTTGCAATATTGATTAATCCATTCTAGCACTTCGATATTTTTTTCTGTCCCGCCAGTGTAGAATTCCTTCACTGCGTCAAGTCTGAATCCCCCTACCCCTAAATCCAGCCAATACTTCATAATATCCTCAATATCCTGTCGAAGATTCTCATCTGCCAAATTTAGATCGGGCATTTGATCCCAGAAAACACATTCGTAAAAATAATCGCTATTGCCTACTCGGTGATATTCATTGCCACCTTGATATTCATCTGTGAAATTATAGTAATTACAATGCGGATTATGCGCACTGCATAACTTATCCGCATGAATACAATCCACTTCCCCGCATGGCGGTATAACGATGCTATCGCAAGCAGATTTGAACCACGGATGTTGTGCGGAAGTATGATTTAAAACTAGGTCGATAATTACCTTAATTCCTCTTTCATCACATTCGGAAATTAATGCCCGAAAATCCTCGATAGTTCCATATTGCTTATCAATTCCATAATAATCGGTGACATCGTATTTATGGTATGTAGTTGAGGGCATTATCGGCATTAGCCAAATGCCGTTGAAACCCATATCGGTAATATAGTCTAGCTTTTGCCTTAGTCCGTTTATATCACCAATGCCATCACCATCGCTATCGTAGAACGAATAAAGAAAGACCTCATAATAATTGCGATAGTTATCATCTATTATATTCAATTCCTGCGTGTATTTATAGCCATCATGACTGCAACCTGTGAAAACTGAAAATATTAGTACAATGGCAATTAAAACGGAAAATTTCTTCATTCGTTCCCTCCTCGATTGACTAATGTGGGTGGATTATCCTTTTACGGATCCGCCCGTCACACCTTCCACGTAGAATCTTTGCATACTGATAAATAGTATCGATATCGGTATTGATATAATTACAGCACCAGCAGCAAATTGTGTGAAATACTGATGTATGAATTCACGTTCAAGCATTTTAAATAATCCTAATGCGACCGTGTAATTGTCATAATTATCGCCCATAATTACACTGGCGAATATATAATCCATCCACGGCGCTATGAAAGTAGTTAGTACCGTATAAATTATAATTGGCTTGGATAAAGGTATTGTTATCTTCCAGAACACCTGTGATTTTGTCGCTCCGTCAAGATATGCAGCCTCATCAAGTGCTCTTGGCAGTGTATCGAAGAACCCTTTTGCTATATAGAATCCTAGACCGGATGCACCGGAATATACGAGGATTAGGGCAAGGAGGGACTGTGAAATTCCAAATCCCTTGAGGATGTAGTAGATTGCTATCATTGACATGAATCCGGGGAACATACCTAATATCAAAGCAATGTTCATGAATGGTTTTCTTAACCTGAACCTTAATCGCGACATAACGTACGATACTGATAGCGTGAAAAAAGTCGAGATTATGCACGAACATATTGCAACAAAAAGCGTGTTCAAGAACCAGCGGAAAAAGTAAAATTGCTGTGTATCTGAAAATAGGCGGATATAGTTATCCAGCGAGAGTGCCTTAGGGAAAAAGTACGGTTTGAATGCTCCTTGCTCCGCCCTAAATGATATCATGATTATCCATAGAATTGGAAGTATCCAAATCACGGACAAAACTATTAATATCGTATAGACAAGACCATTATTGAATCTTTTTGATTTTTTCATTGATTTCATTACTGGAATACCTCCTCATTCTTATATGCTGAGGATCTGCGGAAAGCGATCAGCGAGAATACCGCCGACAATACGAATACTAGAATACCGATTGTTGACGCATAACAATAGTCTTTAGAGTTAACTGTCAATTTATATAGCCATGTCACTAACAGATCGGTTTTACCTGCCTGATAATATTCAAGTGTTGATGGTCCTCCGCCCGTTAGGAAATATATAACATTGAAGTTATTTATATTGCCAATAAATTGTGTGATTAAATACGGTGTCGTCACGAATAGTACATATGGTAATGTTATGTGACGGAACATTCTCACCGGTGATGCGCCATCAATCTTCGCCGATTCATATAGATAGTCGGGTATATTCATTAGGATACCCGATGTAATGAGCATTGAATAGGGTATTCCTATCCACAGGTTAACTACAATTACGACTACCCGTGCCCAATTCCCATCTGTAAGGAATGGCAGGCTCCTCTCGATTAACCCCCAATTTTTAAGGAGAACGTTAATCGGTCCTTCAGCATTGAGCATATTCTTCATTACAAGTAGTGACACGAATTGCGGTATAGCCATAGATGTTATAAAGATCGTTCTCCAAAGTGGCTTATACTTGATTCCTTTTTTATTTATCATCATCGCAAGCAAAATTCCTAGGATGTAGTTGAGCCCCGTCGCAAAGACCGCCCATATTAATGTCCAGCCTAAAATGGGCCAGAATGTGCTCGATATAAGTCCATTCGACACAAGCATTGTCTTGAAATTCCCGAATCCTATCCATGTGAATAACTTGCCCGGCGGCTGATGCATATTATCATAATTCGTGAATGCTATTAAAATCATATAGACCAGTGGTATAATTGTAAACATTAATACGCCTATAATCGGCATAGTCAACAGTGTTTTATAGAATTTGCCATCAAAATAATCTTTAATATCCTTAGCAAATGTCGGTAATTTCTTGCCGCTCGCCTCTATTTCCTCCGCCGTAACAGCGGCACGAATATTCGATATATACAGTAGTATAAATCCTATAACGATGAACATTGCGAATACTCCATATAGTAAAATGAGCATTGAGTTGTCGCCCTCTGCTAGTATATCGATACCCAATTCTTCATCAAATGTCCATCCCTGTTCGACAAGTCCTAGATGCCTTAATCCTAGGATTTGCGATACACCAACCTTAACCATATAAATTATGAAAGCAATCTCACCAATTAGAAAAAGAATGCCTTTAATTATTTGCCCCCTGAGTGCATTTGATGCTCCCATTATTATAAAGGATAGTTTTGTCTTTATGTCGCCATATCTAAATGCCCTAAAATAAGATAAGACTCCACCTCCAATAGTTTTACAGATTTTCACTGTTCTTTTGGGAATAGCAATTATAAAAGCTATTAAACCTAGAACTATTCCCTTAATGCCTATGTAGATTCTATAAGGTATTTTCTTATACCATGGCATCATAAGATAATCTATCTGCGACATTAAAAAACCTCCTCTTGATGTATTTGCTATGTTAATTGCAGCCTGATTTTGCACAGGCTGCAATCTAACATTGCGATGCATTTTATGATAGTGTAGCTAAAACTGCCTCAACAAATGTATCTAGTTTTTCTTTTAAGTTATCCTTAGTTATTGAACCGTCAAGCAATCCATTACCGAATGCCTCAGCAGGATCCCAGAAGTTGCCCACTTGCGGTATAGATGTTTGCACGGTAGAGAATACTGCTTGCTTAGCTAGAGCGGAAACAGCAATATCTGCCGATAGAGCTTCTGCGTCATTTGCCAATTCTCTATTTGTTGGTGCGAATGATCTCATTGCAAATCTAACTCTTTGATTATCTTTGTTAGTTAGCCATTCAGCAAGTTCCATTGCTTCAACTGGATGTTTAGTTTGAGCATTAACTCCATATAGCTTGAAGTTAGCCATTCCGCCCATTTGTACGGTCGAACCATCGGATAGCTTGATAGTTGGAAGTTTCGTTGCTGCGTAATTGTCACCAAGGTATCCTTGGATATCGGCAGCATTCCATGTACCTGTTACGGCTGCTGCAAGGGTGCCCGTTTCGAATCCTGATTTGATTTGGTCATCCTTGTAGTTGCCAGCGAATTTCTTATTATTCACTAAGTCAATCATGTATTCGCCTGCTAGTACGCCTTTTTCG
Organism: uncultured Clostridia bacterium; assembly: GCA_938014915.1. Taxonomy (GTDB): domain Bacteria; phylum Bacillota; class Clostridia; order Oscillospirales; family Ruminococcaceae; genus JAAZLM01. The sequence goes on along the minus strand of CALLQQ010000014.1, from coordinate 23,391 downwards.
TTATTGAAGTCACAATGTGTTGGATCTGTGCCGTGGTCACCGAACAGCTTGCATCCTGTTGCAAAGAAGAATGAAGATTGGTACCAGCCATTAGCAATGTCGAATCCAAAGTTGATAACATCATCACCTAGGTCTTTCGCTAGAATTGTGTCAAGCGATTCTACATCTTCTTCCGATAGTTTGCTCTTGTCGTAGAACATGAAGTATGTGTCCGAAGATGATGGATATGCGTACAATTCGCCATCAACAGTAGCTGCCTCGATAGATGCTTCGGTATTATTAGCAATAATTTCTTCTTTGTTTTTCGTCACACGATATAGACCGCCTGCGGATTGTAGTTCTGCAATTTGGTCACTTGCTAATGCGAATACGTCTGCCGCCTCGGAAACGTCCTTTAGGACTTCATCTTTTGCTTCGGATTCACTAACTACTCCAAAGGTAATGTCATAAGTGTTGTCCTTGTGCGTTTCTTTGAACTTTTCGACCATATCCTTGAGCATTTCTTGGTCTTCTTGTGCGCCCCATACTTTGAGTGAAATAGTTTCACCCGATTTTGATGATGGTGATGGTGAGGATGAACCAGCGCTACTGCCATTATCATCCATCTTACCACAGCCTACTAGCAATGACAATGCTAGAGTTAAGCTAAGTGCTGATGCGATTAGTTTTTTCATTATTTTCCCTCCATAATGTTTTACAGCTTAATAGCTGCTTTATTATATTGTTTCAGAGTGAAGCTTTGCACTCTGAAATAATACGTCTAAATTTATGCTAGCATTAATCTACCGTGACTGGTTTAATCTTCCACATATTCTCAGCATAATCTTTGATCGTTCTGTCAGAAGTGAATTTACCTGCGTTCGACATATTAATCCAGCATTTATGAGCGAAGAGCCTTTCATCTTTATAATCACGATTTGTTCTAAGCTTTGCATCCACATAGCTTTCTAAATCGCCGATGAGGTAGTAATTGTCCGCACTATGCCAATTTGCACCATCAAGTAGTGAAAAATAGAGTTCTTGGAATAGCCCTGTTCCGCCATCGGATACAGTCCCATCAATTAATGTACTAATCACACGCTTAATTTTTTCATTATTCTCGCAAATTCCACGTGGATCGTAACTGGGCATAATCTCTGCTAAATCCTCTACCCTTGCGCCAAAGATGTAGTTGCTATCTTCGCCTGCTTCCTCGACAATTTCAACATTTGCACCGTCGAATGTGCCAAGTGTAACTGTGCCGTTGAGCATGAATTTCATATTACCAGTTCCGGATGCCTCTGTGCCTGCGGTCGATATTTGCTCTGAAACATCTGCACCTGCGAAAAGCTTTTCAGCGTATGAAACATTGTAATTTGAAACGAATACAACTTTAATCAAGTCCTTTGTTTCAGGGTCGGAATTCACAAGTTTTGATACTTCATTGATGAATTTGATTATCCCCTTCGCCCTCCTATATCCGGGAGCCGATTTCCCGCCAAAGATATACGTTGTCGGGGTGAAGTCCTTGATGCTGCCATCTTTAATTCCAAAGTAGATATAAAGAATTGAGAATGCATTTAGTAGTTGCCTTTTATACTCGTGAAGGCGCTTAATCTGAATATCAAAAATTGAATTTGTATCTATTTCTACATCGTCCATATCCTTGATGTATTCAGCTAATTGCTCTTTTTTCGCTTTCTTAATATTAATGAAGCGATCTAGAATTTCATCGTTATCCGCATATTTTTCAAGTTCCTTGAGCTTATCTAAATCCCTTATCCATTCATCACTACCAAGCAACTCCGTAATTAAAGAAGATAACTCTTCGTTACATAATGCTAACCAGCGTCTTTGGGTGATGCCATTCGTCTTATTCTGGAATCTATCTGGATAAATTTTATACCAATCGTTAAGCACGGTATCTTTCAGAATATCAGTATGGATACGTGCAACTCCATTAGTAAAGCTTGAGCAGAAAATCGCCATATGAGCCATATGAACTGTGTTGTCAATTACGATTTTCATCTCTTTGATTTTATCAACTGGCAAATCCCTATTGTACATTTCCTTGATAAATTGCTCATTCAACATTAGAATAATTTCATATACTCTAGGAATCACTGATGTCACTAGATTTATATCCCACTTTTCTAACGCTTCCGCCATGATTGTGTGGTTCGTATAGTTAAATGTGCGCTTAGCTATGTTATAAGATGTGTCAAAATCAAGTCCCTCATTGTCGATTAGTTGTCTAATCAATTCTGGAATTGAAATTACAGGGTGGGTATCGTTTAACTGAATGCTATTGTATTCAGCAAAATTCTCAACTGTTCCGAACTTCTCCTTATGCTTATTAATTAAATCAGTAAGTGATGCGCTACTGAAGAAGTATTGTTGCTTTAATCTTAGGACTTTACCCTCATAAGTATCGTCATTGGGATACAGAACTCTTGAAATGTCTTCAGCAAATATTTTTTCTTTACTAGCCTCAAGATACTTTTGTTGGTTAAATATATTGAAATCGAACTCATTCACTGGCTCCGCTTGCCATAACCTCAACGTGCCAATATGATTCGTTCCGTAGCCGATTATCGGCATATCATATGGTATCGCCCTAACAACTTGATCCCCGAATGTGACTTCAACTATGTCATCATCGCATCTTTTCGACCACGGATCGCCGAATTTTGTCCAGTCGTCGGCAGTTTCCGTCTGGAATCCATCAACAATTCCTTGTTTGAAAATACCGTATTTGTACCTTATGCCATATCCATTAAGGGGCAAGTTGAGCGTTGCTGCACTATCTAGAAAACAAGCTGCTAATCTGCCAAGTCCCCCATTGCCAAGTGCTGCATCCTCCACTTCTTCTAAATCTCTTAAGCTAAAACCATGGCTTTTCAAAACCTCGTCTACTTCATCAAGAATCCCTAGGCAAAGTAGATTGTTGAAAATTGTTCTTCCCATTAAGAACTCAGCAGAAAAATAACTTGCCTTTCTGCTATTATGATGTTCACGCGTGCTTTTCTCCCAATTCTGAGAAATTTCACTCATGATCACCTGAGAAATTTCCTCGTGAATCTGCTGCGGTGTTGCATTCTTAGGTAAATCCCCTAACACCTGATCCAATTGGTTTCTTAAAGTCATCTTAACCATTTGCTCCTCCTATCGTCTACATAGCTTAGTAAGCTTTTTTATCTTATGGGCAAGCCCCGGGGAGAAATCTGATTTTAACGCTCTCCATCTCCAATTCTGCCCAACAGTTGACGGTATGTTCATTCTTGCCTTGCTGCCAAGTCCTAGGAAATCTTGCATCTGTGCAATGGCTGTATCGGCCGTACTCGACCATGCTAGGCGAATTATCGCCCACGGTAGCTTTCTCTTGCTTTTGATGTCAAGGTATTCCATTGCGAATTTAATCTCTTCCTTTGTTGCTGATTTAACCCATCCTGTAATAGTTTCGCTATCGTGGGTACCAGTATAAACAACGCAGTTGCTATCTTTATAGTTCTGTGGTAGATATGCACTATCTGCATTTGGGTCGAATGCGAATTGCAACACCTTCATTCCGGGGAAGCCCGTTTGCTCAAGTAGCTTTTCGACCGATTCGGTAATGAAGCCCAAGTCCTCAGCAATAATTTTAGTCTTGCCAAGTTTCTTCTCTATTGCATTGAACAAATCAATCCCGGGACCATCACGCCATACGCCGTTTTCGGCAGTTTTATGGCTATAAGGAATTGCATAATACCCCTCAAAACCTCGGAAATGGTCAATTCGGACTACATCGTATATCGTGGTAGCGAATTCAATTCGCTTAACCCACCATGAATAATTATCTTTTTTCATACTATCCCAATTATAGAGCGGATTCCCCCATAATTGACCGAGTGGAGTGAAGCAATCGGGCGGACAGCCAGCAACTTCAATAGGCTTTAAATCCTCATCTAATAAGTACAGATTCGGCTCGCACCAGACTTCAACACTATCGTAAGCCACATATATCGGTATATCGCCGACAATTTCAATGCCATTTTTATTGGCATATTCCTTTAGGGCTAACCATTGCTCGAAGAATTTAAATTGCATGAACTTCCACATTTCGATTTCGTCTTTGAGCCTTATTCTTGCATCTTCAAGCGCCTTTTCATCACGGCGAACTAGTTCATCGCTCCATTCTATCCACGGACTTCCACCATATTCAAACTTGAGCGCCATGAATAGGGCATAATCATCAAGCCAAAACTTATTTTCATTTATAAATTTAAGGTAATTATCCGATATATCTGCCTTAAAATTATTTGATGCTATTTTTAAAACTTTAAATATGTTATTATAAATCTTGCCGAAATTGACGTATCTTTTATTGTCGTACCAGTCCAAATCTTTATAATCACTATCGGAAAGGAGTCCCTCTTCATTGAGTATGTCTAGATCGATGAAATATGGATTCCCCGCAAAAATCGAAAATGATTGATATGGCGAATCGCCGAATCCCGTCGGTACAACGGGCAGGATTTGCCAATACTTCTGACCGCATTCTACAAGATAGTCAACAAAGTCATAAGCCTCTTTCCCCATTGTTCCAATTCCATATGGCGATGGCAAACTTGAAATATGCAGTAAAATACCGCTTTTACGCATATGCATTCTCCTTACTTAAACCGCTTAACCGAATCCCCCTCTTGCAATGTTGCCTCCAACAAAACATGGCTAGCTGGTTTATTTTTCTCTATCATATCCATTAATAATTTTATACTTATTGCAGCAATATCTTTTTCCGGCTGGGAAATTGATGTTAATCGTGGCGTGTAATAACTAGCAAGTTCAATTCCGTCAAATCCGATGACGGAAACATCTTCGGGAACTTTTTTCCCTAAGTCATTCAACGCTCTTATCGCTCCCATGCCCATAATATCCGACATTGCAAATATCGCTGTTATATCCTTATTCTTAGCTATCAATTCTTTTGTCGCTTCATATGCGGCGGAGATTGAGAATTTACTCTCGACATAGGAATCGCTATCAAAATTAGCATTGTGCTTATTAAAGCTTTTTTTGCAACCATCAAGCCTTAGTAAAGCGGCATTTGCTTTTTCAAATTCACCGCTGATTATACCAATATTCTTATGCCCGCTATCGAAAAAGTGATCTATCGCCTTTTCCGCTCCGCCCGTATCATCAACGCAGACACTCGATAAATTCGCAAATTCTAGCTCTTTAGCATAGGTAGTGCTTAGAACGCAAGGTATCTTAATTCCATCAAATCCATCTTTAAAGAAATTGATATTACCAGCAAGGAAGATAATCCCGATTGGCTTTTGCTCAATGCAAAGGCGGTGCGCCATCTTAACTTCATTATCATCTTCATCGATATAATGCACTATCGCACTTATCCCTGCCTTATCGGTAGCAACTTGAATATGTTCTATGATAGTTGAGAAAAATAGGTTGAAACTACCCTTAACGATAATTAGTATGTTTTTGCTAACATTTTGCTTGAGCTGTCTTGCATTAGCATTGGGAACATAATTGTATTTTTTGACGATTTCATTAATCTTCTTCTTTGTTTCTTCGCTTATATCGGGATGCCCATTCAATGCCCTTGATACTGTGCTAACGCCATATCCCGATAACCTCGCTATATCTTTAATAGTCACACTATCAAAACCTTTCGAAAAAACTTATCTCCGGAAACGTTACCGGTAACGATTCTTATGCTAGCACATCATTTATGAAAAATCAATAGCTTTTAAGCATTTTCGTCACATTGCATTAAGGAATTTATATTTATTGTACATTTTAAACAAGTGGCAACTTCCTTCACAAATAAGCTTCTATGCACTTGAAATATATAATTTTACGTATATAATGGGAATTATATTAAACGAATTAGGAGGTATTTTCTTATGTTCAACATAGATAATGATATGTTAAGCTTAGAATTCGGTGCTATCTACGCTGATGATTCCACTACGTTCAGATTATGGTCGCCAACATCGGAATCTGTATCTTTGCAGCTTTTTCAAGATGGAAATTATGGTGATGCCTATGAAGTTCACGCTATGCAAAGGCAGAATAATGGAATTTGGGAGATTGATATAAACGGCAACCTTGACGGCGTATATTATACATATCTAATCGGGAGAAGAGGCTCGCTGCATGAGGTAGTCGACATCAATGCTAGGGCAGTCGGCGCTAATGGAATCCGTGGTATGGTAGTAAATTTGGAAGCTACAAATCCCGATAGGTGGAATGAACAAAATAAAATTAGGCTGAATAATTACACTGATGCTGTTATATATGAAGTTCACGTTAGGGATTTCTCCATTGATGATAGCGGCAATTTTAATTTTAAAGGGAAATTCCTCGCTTTTACGGAAAAGGGGCGGACAAATTCCGCAGGCAATTCTATCGGTCTTGATAGCTTGCTAGAACTTGGCATTACACATATTCATCTACTTCCATCATATGATTTTGAGTCAATTAATGAACTTAGACCCGAAGAGCCCGATTTTAACTGGGGGTACGATCCGCAGAATTATAATGCTCCCGAGGGCTCATATTCGACTAATGCGAGGAACGGCCACACTAGAATTAAGGAGTTGAAGTTGCTAATCAAAACCCTCCACGATCATGGAATTGGTGTTATTATGGATATGGTTTATAATCACACTTACCGTGCTATTGACTCAAATTGTAATATGACTGTACCCAATTATTATTACCGATTCGACGGTGATAAATTCTCAAACGGCTCTGGTTGCGGGAATGAAATTGCCAGTGAGCGTGAGATGGTGAGGAAATTTATCGTTGATAGTGCGGTATTCTGGGCGAAAGAATATAAAATTGATGGAATTCGCTTCGATTTAATGGGCTTGATGGACATTGCAACATTGCAAGATATTGGAGGGGCAATTCGCAAAATCAATCCCGATTTCATCATATATGGCGAGGGTTGGACCGCTGGTGAAACTCCACTCAAACTGGAACAGCGTGGAATAAAAGCGAATGCCGAGAAAATACCCGATATAGCCTTTTTCAACGATAATTTCCGTGATGCAATTAAGGGAAGTGTTTTCGATAGCAAAGATAGGGGCTTTGCCAATGGGAATGGCGACGTTTCTCACCGCATTAAATATGGAATTGTCGGTGCAACTCCCCACCACCAACTGGAGGAATGTCGCGACAATTCGTGGGCAATTTCGCCATGCCAGTCCGTCAATTATGTTGAGGCGCACGACAATTTAACCCTATGGGATAAACTTGCCGTATCAAATGCTGATTGTAGCTATGAAGATAGAATCAAGATGGCGAAACTGTCGGCGGCGATAATTTTTCTGTCGCAAGGGATACCGTTCATTCAGGCAGGGCAGGAATTCCTCCGAACGAAAGACGGTGATGAGAATAGCTATAAATCGTGCGATGAAATCAACAGTATTAAGTGGGATTCTAAAACGAAGTATTATGATGTTTTCCTTTACTATCGGGGTTTAATCGAGTTTAGAAAAATGCATGATGTCCTGCGTTTAAGTGAAAAATCCGAGGTGGAAAAACATCTAACCTTTGAGGAAGGTCTACCGGTTAATGTTATCGGATTCACATTAACAAAAGATGATGAAAAGCATATAAAAGTATATTTTAATGGGACGGACTTCCCCGCTCAGATTAACCTCCCCACGGGCGAATATCATGTATATATCGATGGGAATCAAGCAGGCACAGTGCCATTACGGTCCGTTAACGGCAATGTCACTATCCCCAAAATTTCAGCTATTGTTATTGCAAACTTTTAGGCACAAAAAAATAGCAGTGGAATCCCACTGCTATTTTTTATTTTAGTTAGCTGCTTCTTTCATCTTTGTTGTTTGACGTTGAGCCATAACTAATTTGTAGTAAACATCACCATTGCGCATAAGTTCTTCATGCGGCCCCATTTCCGCTAATCTACCTTTATCCAGCACTATCAATTTATCCGCATTGCTCAATGTTGATAGCCGATGCGCTATTGCGATCGTTGTTCTTCCTTCAATCAGCCTTGATAAAGCTTCTTGAATATTGCGTTCTGTTTGCGTATCTAGTGATGCTGTCGCCTCGTCAAGAATTAGTTTCTTCGGATCATGCAAAATTGCCCTTGCAATAGCAATTCGCTGTCGCTCCCCGCCCGACAAGGAATATCCCTTGTCACCGACTCGTGTATTATATCCATCGGGCAATTTCACTATGAAGTCATGAGCATTAGCAATCTTTGCCGCTGTAATTATCTCCTCGAAAGTAGAATCTTCCTTAGCATATCGGATATTATCGTATACACTGCCATCGAATAAGAATGTTTCTTGCAATACGACGCCGACTTGAGTCCTTAAACTATCCTGTGATAGATCCTTGATGTCGATTCCATCGATTAGAATTCGTCCTTGAGTACAGTCATATAGGCGCAGAATCAGGTTAATCATTGTGCTTTTTCCCACACCGGAATGGCCGACAATTCCGATCATTTCACCCTGTTTTATTTCGCAGGAAATACCCTTGAGCACGGGATTATATACTTTATAGCCAAAATAAACATCATCAAAGGTGATATCGCCTTTAATGTCGATATCAAGAGCATTCTCACTATCGGCTACATCTGTATCTTCATCAAGAATTTCAAATACACGGCTCACGCTAACTGTTGTATCGGCTAGTATTTTAGGCAGTTCAATTAACCAACCAAGTGGTCCGTAAATCATGGACACATATGTAGTGTATTGAACGAGTTGCCCCAATGTTAAAGTCTGATTTAATACCATTGAACCGCCGATTAGAAGAACGAGATAGCTGCCTATTGACATGATATATCGTGAAAAGGGCATTGTTAGTAGCCAGACAATATCGGCATTTCTTATGCTTTTTGCCCAATTCATTGATGCTTCTTCGTGTTGTTCGATAGCATATTTTTCTGTTCCATACGATTTTACAACTCTGATTCCATTAAGTGTATCGTGCAATACCGTTGAATGGCGTGTGCTCATTCTCCAGACACGTCCATACCGAATACTCATCACATTGTATAGTTTAACATTGAAGAATATCACTATCGGTATCGGGGCTAGAACGAATAATGCCAATTTCGGATTCATTACTAGGATTAATATAGATAGCAGTATAACCGAAAATAATCTTACTATCAATTCTTTACCGTTCTGCGATATGAATTCCTGCAACTTCATTGCGTCATTAGATACACGTCTAATTAATCCACCGGTAGTACGTTTAGATACCGATGACATCGATAATTTCTGTACTTTAGCGAATACCTCTTGCCTTAGGTCTTTACCAATGGAAAGCGCCATTTTGAAGCTTGCTTTCATATTAATGACTTCAAAAACCCACGCAAGTAATATGATACCAACTAATATTCCGCTGATAATCAGGAATGAGGGGAGATCTTTATTCTTTGGAATTACAAAATCATCAATGATAGTTCTTTGAAGTCGTGGCTGAATAATCCAGACAATTTCCGTCAGGATAGTGCATAACAATGCTAGTGCAAATAGACATTTATATGGCTTTGCCCTTTTAATTAGCTTAAGGAATACTTCTGATTTCTTAGCGCAGAATGGGCATATAGTTTCGCTATCAAGTGGCAATCCGCATTTAGAGCAGCTGGGCTCACTTTGGTCATCGTCGGAGAAAAGTTCACCAGTCCTTTTATAAAATTCTAGTATTTTGCACAATTCCGCATATCGGATAAAGTATGTCTGCGTAAATGCACAAAGGAATTTGCGCTCCTCCCCTTTTCTACCGACAAGCATACTACATCCAATTAGTTGTTCACATATGTATTCATCAAAATAATCAAGTGAATATTTCTCCACAATCTCATCATCTAGATAGATTCTAATTTCACCATCTGCAATTACACAATGCCCGTTCACCTTTTTTGTTCTAGTATTCAAGTCATACGGTATGGAGAAGATTGCATTTTCTTCACCTTTTGGCGTAGATAGTTTTAAATTCAAGGTTTCACCCCTTAGTTTCGTTCTGAAAAAATTTGTTGCTCACACTACACAAACATATCTATATTGTTTTTGCTTTTCTTATCAAGTAATCTTATATCAGGGCAGATATATTTGTTCCCATCAGCATCAACAATATATAGTTCCGTTGGACTAATTAGCTTAAAGTTCGAATACCAATCCCTAATACATAGTGTTTTTTTGCCCGCATTGGTGTCGACTTTTACAAAGATATAGCCACGCATATTATCCCTAATCGAATAAATACGCGTTATCTCGGGCATATAATACTTAAATTTTAAGAAGTTGTCCGCAATTTCAAATTGCTCACCTTGCAATTCGTTAATATCTTTAATGACACCAATTTCATGGAATTGCTCCTCGCTATCCTCATATGAAACGCTTATATACTCGGTCTTAGTTATGAAGGGTAATAGTCTAGTTAAATTCACCTTTGAATATACTTGCTCCCCGTCATCAAGCGTTAAGAATCCGCTCCCCTCAATACTGAAATTCAGCTTGTCCGGATCAAGAATGTTTAACTCATCAAGTTCAAAAACTTCATTTTCTATATTTATATCCAAGATATCATCCTCCTTGTTCAATTAATTGGCACCAATGAATTTGAGCGAATCTGCTTGCAATTTATGTAGTTCATAATACTTGCCTTTTGCACGAATTAGCTCATCGTGTGTGCCGATCTCTTTTAGCTCGCCGTTTTCGATTACGCACAACATATCCGCATCACGTAGTGTGGATAGCCTATGAGCGATTGAAATAATCGTTCGCCCTTCCTTTAAGCTATCAATCGCAATTTGTATTTTTCTTTCCGTTCTTGTATCCATTGAGGCTGTCGCCTCATCTAGGATTAGAATGTTCGGCTTTTGAATAATGGCACGTGCGATAGAGATTCTCTGCCTTTCACCGCCGGAGAGCGACATTGCACCTTCACCAATTTTGGTGTCATATCCGTCGGGGAGTTTGGTGATGAATTCGTGCGCATTAGCCGATTTTGCTGCTTCTATAACTTCTTCCATTGGTGCATCGGGGCGGGCATATCGGATATTATCCGCCACTGTACCAATGAAAAGATATGTTTCTTGCGATACGATACCGATATTCCTGCGTAAATCTTCCGTTGCAATTTCTTTGATATTGACGCCGTCTATCGATATTTCACCGCCCGTCACATCATAGAGTCTGGCAATAAGATTAATTATCGTTGATTTACCTGCTCCTGTTTTACCAACAATGCCGAACATCTGCCCTGCATTAACCTTTAGTGAAACGTCCTTAATAATCGGTCGTCCTGCCTCGTATTCAAATTGAACATTTTTAAGCTCAATATTGCCCTCCATATCTTCAAATCTGACTGGATTTTCACTTTCACGAACGGTCGGCTCACCGTCAAGAATCTCAAACATTCTGGAGGCAGCATCGGCGCATCTTGCCCATCTGTCGCCTATCCAGGTGAAGAAGTGGATTGGCTCGTTAGCTAGGTCTGTATATGCAATTAAGGCGGTTAACGCACCGAAAGCAAGGTTGCCCTTAACAACCATCCATGCACCCATGCAGTAGATTATGATATTTATTACACGGCTTATATTGGATATTAGCGGTATAAAATTAGCATTGTTGTTAAATATCTGATAATCAAGCCTGTAAAGTTCAGTATTCTTATCCCCGAATCGCTTAATCTCCTTATCCTCTTTGGCGAATGCCTTTACCACTCTTTGCCCATTCATAGCATCGGATAAAATCCCGTTACTTGTACGCAACATTCTATCATATCTATGATAGAGCTTTCTCTGTCCTTTAAAAAAGCGGCTTATAATTACTCTCAACATAATGAGCGTCAATATTATTCCTAAAGATAGAACGGGGCTCAAGTAGAACATTACGACAACAATTCCAAGCAGCTTAACGATGTTCATTAGCCCGTATGGAACAATGTCGGTAAAGAACCAGAACACATTCTGACTATCTCTGTCTACTCTAGTCATTAGAGTACCAGTTTGCTTAGAAGTGAAAAATGATAGTGATAATCTCTGCATTGATGAGAAAATCTTACACCTTAATGAATGCATCACTTTAGGGGTAATCGTTGACATTATGATGCCGGATATAATATGGAGCAGCATACCGGCGAAGCTTACCGATGCCATGACGATAACTATCATTGCTATCTTGCCATAGAATCTGCCTCCATCTGTCAATACATCATCATATAATAGTTTAGTGCCGAAATATGGAGATATAACTGCGAATGCACCGCTTAGTAATATGCTAGCTGCCATGCCGAATAATGCGAATTTAAATTCGCTGAACATACCCATTAGCCTAAAAAATACAGATCTTCTATCGACGCATTTAGGGCATTGAGGGCGATTAGGATCGGGGTAGGGTTCACCACAAGTATCACAATATGTTTTTACATCGTCAAGCAGGGAATCATCAATTTCTTCCCCATTTTTAGTATGTATCACACGGGCACAAAATTTCTCAAACTTTTCAGCATAGCCGACGGATAGCCGTGCGATGGGGAATTCCTCCCCCGAATTATCTTTAATCATTAGACGGGCGGTATACTGCCCTCTATCAAGATAGATTTTATCAATTGTTTCTAAGGCTATGCTATTATAACTTTCAAATTTAAAAGTTGGCAAATTCCGCTTCCTCGTTCTGCGATCGGGCTTTTCATAGACTTCATATCCGCAAATTAGATGTAAGGATTCACTATCAAAAGTTACATATGTATCGTAATAGCGACCATCACCATCTAAATCTGCCCGGACACAATAGAGAAGCTTATCAGCACTAACGCCACGCTTAACCAATTCATCCATAACGGATGCGGGCAAAATATCAAAGTATTTCAATCTTTTTACTCCCTCTTAAAATTTCAATTCAATGTCTACAAGACAACAAAAAGCACCTCTATTATAGTAAATAGCTAGAGGTGCCGTGTAATCTTCAAAGATAATCATAATTACCCTAAGATAATGTGGACAAAGCAACTCTAGTAAAATGCACTCTATTAATTGTCAATTTGCCCACCTCCTTTTTGCATTTATTTTAGTATAACCTCAAATATTACATATGTCAACCCTAAAGCTAAGGTTAGGTGAAAAATCTTTAATAAAACTTAACAAGTGCTTTTTTAATCATAAATCGTCAAATTATTGCAAATAAAACAAGGGCTCCGCCGTCTTTTAGCAGAACCCTTGTTTTATGTCACCGTTGACAATTATACAGTTATTGCAACACGATTAGTTGCAGCCTTGATTACCCTTATTACCAGTTGGGTTGTTGCGTTTGTTGCGATTATTTTGGTTGTTCTGATTATTCTGTTGATTTTGGTTGTTCTGATTGTTTTGGTTATTTTGGTTATTCCGATTGTTCTGTTGGTTTTGTTGATTTTGTTGATTTTGGTTGTTTCTATTCCTCTTATCCATGCTATCACCTCCTTAGTGATAGCTTTTGCATGATAACCTTATTTATACATATCTTAATATAAATTAATCGTAGATAAGAGTATGTAGAGTCCTTTATGTTAGCATTTAAACCTGTCTTTTTGATATAACGGGAACGGATCCGAGTATAAATGCGACCACTGCTGTAATTAAAATTTCAGGTATCATATAACTTGCGTTATAGACTAATGAGTAAAATGCGGCAAGTCCCGTACCGGATAGATTGTTAAGCACCGTTTCACCAAATCCTTTAATGCTATCCTGGCTGAAGAACCATTCAGCATAGGACCCAAAGAAGATGAATCCTGAAACAAAGTGAGCTGCAAATCTTAGCGATAATGCGACTATCGAGCCTAGACAAAGCGACAAGCTCCCTTTTTTGAATTTTTTTGCGAATATACCGCCGAATCCTAGAACGGTATAGGCTATGATATAATCAATTAGGATTATCAGTATTGCCTTAATTAATCCGTACCCTTCATCCGGCATGAAAAATGCCTTGACTGTTGAAAATCCGGTAACCATATTGAGAAGACCAAAGACAAATCCGGAAAAAAGCCCCCATTTCGTACCGTAACGGTATGCGATTAAGACGATGGGGAGCATGCTCACTACTGTTACGCTCCCACCGAATGGTAGTGCGAACAGTCTAATCACCGATAGAATTGTTCCTATGGCGAGCATTACTCCTGTTTCTACTAGGCGACGTGTTTTTACATTTTGCATATTTATTCTCCTTATTTTTTGTCGGCGTTATAATGGCGGATAGACCGCAAAAAAACGCCGCTTATACCAAGCGGCGTGAAAATGCTTTTGCATTATTCCCTACGCTGGCATTATCCAGATCAGGTTTAGGGTCGGAATCTCGTTTAACTCCCTCTCAGCCTGAAAATATCAAGCTCCCCATTAAATTGTATGAATACATTATACCATAACATCGGTCAGAAAGCAAGCAAATTAGTTATGTTATATTATTCTTCGACAAGTCCGGTTAATTCAATTATCTCTTTGCTTTTTTCGTCCGGTAACGATGAAACCGATTTTAATCGTCTTTGGATTTGTCTTGTTCTTACACCAACGAGCTTGTCAAGCTCTTTATTTGCTTGATCGATTCGTTGCTGTGTTGCGGCAATGACTTCACCGAATTTATCGAATTCAGTCTTTACTGCTCCGAGAACCTCCCACACTTCACTAGAACGCTTTTGGATAGCAAGCGTCTTGAAGCCCATCTGTAAGCTATTGAGCAATGCCGCCATAGTCGTCGGACCAGCAATACTAATCTTATAATCATTTTGCAATGTTTCTACTAGTCCCATACGCACAACTTCGGAATACAGTCCTTCAAATGGTAGGAACATTATCGCAAAGTCCGTCGTATTCGGTGGGTCAATATATTTGGTGCTAATATCTTTTGCGAATTGCTTAATTCTAGATTCAAGCTCCTTTTTGCGAATTTCGATAGCGGCATTGTCGCCCTCCTCATATGCGTCAATTAGATTTGAATAGCAATCGGCGGGGAATTTCGCATCAATCGGTAGGTAAATGCTTTTTCCATCGTCCGCTGGTAAAAGTACCGCATATTCGACGAAGCTCTGCGCTCCTTTTTTCGTGGCAACATTCTCCTCATATTGCTCCGGTGCTAGTATTTGCTCCAGTATTGCACCGAGTTGGATTTCCCCCAAGACGCCCCTTGTTTTCACATTTGATAATACCTTCTTGAGATCGCCGACACCGGATGCTAGATTCTGCATTTCGCCAAGACCTTTATGTACTTGCTCTAGTCGCTCACTAACATTAGCGAACGATTGGTTGAGCTTTTCGTCAAGTGTTTTCTGCAATTTCTCGTCAACGGTGATGCGCATTTGCTCAAGTTTTGCATTATTATCTTCCTGTATTGAAGATAGGCTACGTTGCATTGTTGTGCGGATATTATCGAGCTTTTGCTCACTTTGCACGGAGAAATCGCCTATTCTCTTGTCGAGTTTCCCCATCATGTCGCTTACAGTAGTTTGTAATGTCTGCTGTTGCACTTGCTGCGAATCTGCCGCACTCTTTTGTGTCGCTATCATCATTTCACCAAGGCTTTTGACAGAATTCTGGACTGTTTCGCCGATTTCCTTTCTTGAGTCACGATCGCCCTGTTGAATATCACGGCGCATCTGTTCAAGCTGGGCGGAAAACTTCTCCACTGTGTCCTGCGTATCGCTATTCTTGTTTTTCATAACTAATATTAGTAATATTATAGTGATAACGAATGTCGCTATCGCAAATATGGCACTTATTACTTCCATCTAATTCTCCTTACTTTTTGATTATAAAAGCAGCTATAATTGCTACGATCGCTACGACAATAACTGCTAAAACTATTAAGGGTAATATGGCAACGCTGGCAAACATAAAAATCCCCCTTTACTTATTCGATAACTTCTATCCCATTTCTATTGCTATCTCCATCATTTGGGTGAATGTTTTCTCCCTTTCTTCGGGGGATGTCGCTAGTCCACGCAACGGACAATCGGAAATTGTGAGTATGCATAGGGCATTCTTGCCCGCACGAGCCGCATTCATATATAGGGCGGCAGCCTCCATTTCCACGGCTAGAACGCCCATTTTCGCCCAATCGGCGAGGCTATTGGCATCGTCATAAAAAAGATCGCTAGATAAGATATTGCCAACTCTAACGGGTATATCTTTTTTATTTGCAATTTCTACCGCTTGTGAAAGCAAATTGTAACTTGCAATTGGCGCATATGTGCCCGGTAAATTATATTGGGATGCATAGTTAGAATTCGTACAAGCACCTTGCCCGATGATTATATCACGCAAATTGATGTCATCAACAATCGCCCCAGCAGAGCCGATTCGCACAATATTATCAACATCATAAAAGTTGTAAAGTTCATAGGAGTATATTCCAATTGAGGGCATCCCCATGCCGCTCCCCTGAACGGAAATCTTCCTGCCCTTATACTCACCTGTGAAGCCTAGCATATTGCGAATAGTATTGTAGCACTTAACATTATCAAGATAATTCTCGGCTATGAATTTAGCACGCAGCGGATCGCCAGGCATTAAGACAGTTTTAGCAATTTCACCAACTCCAGCTCCGTTATGTGTGGTGGGTATATTCATTTAAATCTCTTCCCTTCCGTTCTTACAGTATTTGCTTATTATTATACATCAAAAAGCATGGAATGTCCATGAGGTTTTACTTGCAAAAAATTCTTGCAAGAAATCACTTATAAAACAAGTGAAAAGACACCGTTTTAAAATCTATCTAGTGAAGATGCAAAAACAAGGAGCGGATAGCCGCCCCTTGTCCTAATCTTAGATGTATTATCTATCAATTAATAGTTGATATTCCTAATCTCGAAATATGCTCTTGGATGTACGCATACTGGGCACATATCCGGTGCTTCAGTACCGAAATGAATATGACCGCAGTTTGAGCAGATCCATGCTTGCTCTGTGTCACGTTTGAATACCTTGTCCTCTTTAATATTATCAAGAAGCTTTAGGTATCTTTCTTCGTGTTCTTTTTCGATTTTAGCTACCTTTGAGAATAGAGTAGCAATCTTTTTAAATCCTTCTTCTTCGGCAACTTTAGCGAATTCAGCATACATCTCTGTCCACTCATAATTCTCGCCAGCTGCTGCATCAACAAGGTTGGTCATTGTGTCTTTAATCTCTCCACCCTGAAGTAGCTTAAACCAAATTTTAGCGTGTTCTTTCTCGTTGCGAGCCGTTTCTTCAAAGAAATTCGCTATTTGAACATAACCATCTTTCTTAGCTTTTGAAGCATAAAAGGTGTATTTGTTTCTAGCTTGCGATTCACCTGAAAAAGCGGTCATTAGATTAGCTTCTGTTTTTGATCCTTTTAGTTCCATTAATTTATTCCTCCCTTAGATTTTACATCGTAATATAATTTATTATACTACACTATTATAGTATGACTTAAAAAATGAAATTTGTCAAGTCCTAGATGTAAATTATCCAGTTTTTAGTCTTGACTTTTATTCTGTATATATTCATCAATTGCTTTTGCGCCCTTTTTTCCTGCCCCCATTGCAAGTATTACAGTCGCAGCGCCCGTGACAGTATCTCCGCCTGCAAAGACTCCTTCTCTAGTGGTAGCAGTATTTTCATCGGCAACGATACATCCCCGCTCATTAACTTCAAGCCCGTCGGTCGTCATTCGAATTAGCGGATTTGGCGATGTTCCTATTGCAATAATGACAGTATCGACATCGACTAGATGTTCCGTGCCCTCCATCTGTATCGGGCGCTTCCTGCCGCTTGAATCGGCTTCACCCAATTGCATTTTAACACATTCAAGGGCGGTGACACGTTTCTCCTCATTGCCAATTATCCTAATAGGATTCGTCAATGTCAGGAATTCAATGCCCTCATCCTTAGCATGATGAATTTCTTCCTGTCGGGCGGGCATCTCTTCTTCAGAGCGGCGGTACACGATATATACCTTGTCCGCACCTAAGCGCTTCGCACTTCTTGCTGCGTCCATGGCTACATTCCCGCCGCCGATTACGGCGACAGCATCACTATTACGGATCGGCGTATCATAGTCATTTTTATATGCTTTCATTAAATTTACACGCGTTAAGTATTCGTTTGCGGAATAGACGCCAACAAGCGCCTCCCCCTCTATTCCCATGAATGACGGTAATCCTGCACCAGAGCCGATGAAAATCGCTTCATAGCCTTCCTGAAAAAGCTCATCAATACTGAATATCCTGCCGATTACCATATTAGTTTCTATTTTTACTCCCATTGCCTCAAGTGACTCAATTTCCTTTTTGACAATTTCTTTAGGTAGGCGGAATTCTGGTATTCCATAAACAAGCACGCCGCCCGCCATATGGAATGCCTCAAAAATAACTACTTCGTATCCTAGCTTTGCCAAGTCGCCTGCACATGACAGTCCAGCTGGTCCAGCTCCAATTATAGCAACTTTATGCCCATTCGGCTGGGGTTTGTCCGGTTTTTTATTAACATTCTTCATGTAGTAATCGGCAACGAATCTCTCAAGTCTGCCGATGCCGACGCTCTCGCCCTTGATGCCCCTAACGCATCTAGCTTCACATTGTCTTTCTTGAGGGCATACCCGTCCGCATACTGCCGGGAGCGAATTCGTTTCCTTGATAATTTCATATGCCTTTTCAAATTCGCCGTTTGCGACTTTCTCGATGAATTCGGGAATTTGCACCATTACGGGGCAACCAGCCACGCATGGTTTGTGCTTGCAATTTAGGCATCGTCTTGCTTCCTCGATAGCCATTTCTGCCGTATACCCAAGTGATACCTCATCAAAATTAGTGTTCCTGATTAGAGGATCTAGCTCAGGCATTGGGACTTTAATAGGTGATTTGTTATACATCTGTTCCCGCACCTCCGTCTAAACGGCAAGTGTGCGCCTTTCTCTCACTTTCTCTATAAGTAGAGTTGCGAAGCATCAATTCCTCAAAATCAACTTGATGTCCGTCAAAATCGGGACCATCAACACAGGCGAATTTAATCTTACCGCCAACTGTAACACGGCAACCACCGCACATACCTGTACCATCTATCATAATTGGATTAAGGCTAACTATTGTCTTAATTTCATATTCTTTTGTAATTTCTGCGACACTGCGCATCATTGGTATGGGGCCGATTGCAATAACTAAATCATAGCTCTTTCCCGCTTTTATTAATGCATTAAGCTTATCCGTTACGAAGCCTTTTTCACCATAACTTCCATCATCGGTAGTTATGTAGAGATTGTCGCTCGCTTTTTTCATTCTATCTTCTATGATAACAAAATCTTTGTCTTTGAATCCTGCGATAATGTCGACTTCGGCACCAGCATTATATAATGCCTTTGCTTGAGGATATGCAATTGCGCAACCGACACCACCGCCGATTACTGCAACCTTTTTGGGATTCCCTACCTTTGTAGGCATCCCAAGTGGGCCGACTAGATCCAGTACGGAATCTCCCTCTTCTAGCATGGATAGCATCTTTGTTGTTTTTCCAATTGCTTGAATAATTATGCTAATTGTGCCCGCATCTATGTCGAAATCCGCTATTGTTAGCGGTATCCTCTCGCCATGTTCATTCACCCTAACAATCACGAATTGCCCTGGCTCGGCTTTCCTTGCTATTAAAGGTGCGTCAATTTCTAATAATGTTATCACTTTGTTTAGTTGTTCTTTTTTTCTAATCTTAAACATTTGCTGCCCTTTCTTATAATCTGTTCTACACTGATTCTATTCCAATCTTTTTACTATTATCTATTTGCCTAGCATTCAGTATTACTATGGTTAAAATGTAGAATATTATGATTAATGCTATCGTAATAAGCACATTCAATGCTAGTTCTAATTTACTTGTCCTCGTACTTAAATCTGCAAAGCCCGTGAAATAATGTTGCAATGCAAATGGATTGTATTTATTTATCTTAAATAATGAAAGTATCGTCGGTATTATTACTGTGCCAACATATATTAAAGTGGCGCTTATTCCAGCCTTCCCAGTTGAAATCCCCGTGAAAAGCATTAACGATACTAGGAATACCATATATAGCGATGCTGATAGCACATATCTAATTACCACTGATATTTCAAGAGATGCGCCGAATAGGAGTTTACATAGGAAGTACGATAGTACCGATATTACAGCAGTTGATAAAAAAGTAAATACCGGATATACGATAAATTTAGCGGTGACATAATCGGTAACTTTCAGACCGCTGCATTTAGGTATTATCACACTTTTTTTCTTCTGCTCGCCGCCAGCAGTGCCCATCATGCATAAGAGAAGAACTAAAATTGCATTCCCCGTTATGCCCGAAATTGCACTAATATAGGCGAAATCCATTGTAATCATATCCTGCATTTCTGCTAATGCATCTTCTTCATATAAGTCGAATTCAGCAATGTTGCCGTCTTCCCCTCCAGCGGCTTGCATTGATGATTCTATATCAGGAAGACTATCAAAGATTATCTCCGACACCTTTAGCATTAATGGCGATAGCGCAGCCAATGCGATCATGGCAATAAGTACACCGAACATTCTAAATGTCTTTGAGAAATATATAATTTCTTTCTTAATTCCAGCCTTAGTTTGCATTGTTTCCCACCGCCTTTAAATAAATATCTTCTAATGTTACTTTGTTCACATAGTATCCAGATAAATTTATATCGTTCTCTTTAAGATAGTTTTGTAGTTTTACGCCGTCCTGCTCAATATTCTCGACCTGTATTTCATACGATCCATTGCCGTCAGGAGTAACATTACCAAAGTCAATCTCCATAATCTTCTTGTGAATCTGTTCATTCCCTGCTAGGGGTGAAATTATAATGCTATTATTAGAATGTTTTGATAACATCGCTGCTAGATTGTCCTGATCGATTAACACGCCGCCATGCAATATGCCGACAGTATCCGCAACCCTCTCGACATCTGTTAGAATGTGAGTTGATAGGATTACAGTCTTACCGATACTCTTTAGATAGAGAATTATTTTTATAACTTCCGCCCTACCCTGAGGATCGAGTGCGCTAGTTGGCTCATCTAGAATGATAATGTCCGGATCCATATATATAGCCGTCGCAAGCCCTAGCCTTTGGTTCATGCCCCTAGAATATCCCTTTATCTTTCTGTTTGCCGCATCTGTTAGATTGACAAGTTTAAGTAATTCTTCGTTACGTGCTTTAATATCACCAGGATATTCACAACAAGCACCAATGTATTCAAGATATTGATGTGCGTTCATATATGTGAACAACATCGGACTTTCAGGAAGATAGCCAATTCTATATTTATTGCCACCGTTGAGCGTAATCAGCCCCGTATCTTTCTTAATAATGTTGCAGAGTATATTCATCGTTGTTGTCTTTCCAGAGCCATTTTCACCGATGAATCCATATACTTCGCCCGTTTTTACGTGCATATCAAGCCCATTTAATACAGGGTGGAACTTGTATGACTTATAGAGTTTCTCAATCCTCACCATTTCTGTCTATCTCCTTTATAGTAAATTTCTGAACCCACTCTCCTACCTTTATGAATCCAATAAATTAATTATATCACATCATCAATTTTCTTGAAAGTCCTTTATATGAAAAATTATAATTTATATTGTACTTCGCCATTCACTATTGTCATTTTCACCTGAGTGTCTAATATTTTCAGCATATCGCAGGTGAGAATATCGGTATCGAGAACGGTTAAATCCGCCTTCTTCCCCACGGCGATGCTGCCACATTCATCATCTCTTGACATTGCATATGCAGCACCGTGAGTGAAGCTATCCACCATTTGCGCAACTGTCGCACATTCAGAAGGATCAAGCTGGTATTTTGCATCGCCGCTTTCACCATCGTAATTGCTCATTCTTGTTGCGCCCGTATATATTCCCTTCATGGGATTATTTATCGGGGTAACGGGGCAATCGCTCGATGATGCGACTATGACGCCTTTATCGAAAAGCGACTTGCACGGATATTCCTCCGCTGCCCTCTCCTCTCCCAGGAATGCAACTTCAAGCGGTAGATAGTATAGCTCCTCTTTGAAGTGCCAATATGGTTGAATAACTGCGACAATATCAAGCGGTGCAAGTCTTTCAATATCCTTTTTATCTACAATGTGAAAATGCGTAATAACATGGCGGTTATCTTTTCCCTTGCTAGTGATGCCATCCCTGTCGCTATGACTTTTTGCATACTGTACTGCCCTAATCGCCTGGTCAACCGCCGCATCGCCCGTTGCATGCATATGCATTTGAAAGCCAGCATTATCGAATGCCCTTACAACGCTGAACAATTCATCATCTTCCCACAATTTTGTGCCATAATAGGAATCACCTTTACCTGCCGATTCCTCATATGGTTGCTTGAGGTATGCGGTTTTCCCCTCAACGACACCGTCAAGAAAGCACTTAATTGTATTTACTCTAAACCACTGTCCACTATATTTGCTTCTAATCTTTTTTGCGTATTCGATTGCCTTTTCTATATTAATCGGCGGCGAGATATTTATAACTCCATTTACCCGTAAACGCAGTTCATCACTGTCGGCAAGTTCCTGCAATGCCTCATATGCTACTTCATCTGCTATCGAGCCGAAAAACATATTCTGCACACCTGAAATTCCGAATCCATGCATCTGCTTTTGGAATTCGATTACTGCTTGCTTATATTGCTCTTTTGTAGGTGGATTTTCTTCAAGCAGGGCTTTCGCCGCATTTTGCGCATCCTCCCTCAACGTACCGGAAGGTTCGCCATTTTCATATCGTTCAATCAATCCGCCATCACAGTCGGGAGTGTCACGTGTAATTCCCGCTAAATCAAGTGCTTTTTGGTTGCACCATACTGAATGTACATCAATGGAAGTTAAGACTATCGGTATATCCGTTGTGATTTCATCGAGCATTTCTTTAGTTGGTCCTATATTTGTACCATCATCATTTGCAAATACAGAATTCTCCCAGCCCTGCCCAGTGATAATTTTCACATCGGGATTTTGTAAGTAGAAGTCTTTTATAATTTTAAGGTATCCTTCAACTGTTTTCTCCTCAAATAGATATACTGAGAATAGCTTTTCTATCCATGTACCCGGCATATGGAGATGTGCATCCATGAATGACGGCAGTACAATGTTCGATGATAGGTCGAATACCTGAGTGCCCTCACCTTTAAAGGTGAGGGCAACTTCGTTTGCTCCAATATATGATATTCTATCGTTAGTAATAGCAATTGCTTTGGCAATATTGCCGTCCTCGTTAGCATAGAGATCGGTATAAATCTTGCCATTAATTAGGATAATGTCAGCTTTCATGATTCCCTCCAAGCAAGCAAGTTCGCTTTGGAGCGTTGGTGTATAAACCATTATATGAATGCCATCTTCATTGTATGCTAGTGTTGGATGAGAGTCCATGAGTC
>CALLQQ010000013.1 GCA_938014915.1 uncultured Clostridia bacterium | reverse complement strand
GCATTTTGCAAGAACGTCTTTCCTAGGAAATCCAAAAAGTCATAGCAATCTCCCTAATCGTCAAGCTTTAGCACACTCATAAATGCCTCTTGCGGTACTTCAACACTACCGAGCTGACGCATTCGTTTCTTTCCTTCTTTTTGCTTTTCGAGTAGTTTCTTCTTCCTTGTGATGTCACCACCGTAGCATTTTGCAAGAACGTCTTTCCTCATCGCTCTAACGGTTTCACGGGCGATTATTTTACCGCCGACCGCCGCCTGAATTGGCACTTCAAATAGCTGACGTGGGATATGTTCTTTTAGCTTTTCCGCAATTCGTCTTGCCCTGCTATATGCGTTGTCGTCATGCACAATGAATGATAGTGCATCTATGATATCGCCGTTGAGGAGAATATCGAGTTTGACGAGTTTCGACGGTACGAAGCCTTTTAATTCGTAATCGAAGGAGGCATAGCCCCTTGTTCGTGATTTAAGTGCATCGAAAAAATCATACACAATTTCATTGAGCGGGAGATCGTAATGCATTTCAACCCTTTTCTCATCGAGGTATTTCATATCTTTAAAGGATCCTCTGCGCTCTTGGCAAAGCTCCATAATACTGCCGACGAAATCGGCAGGTGCTAGGATGCTTGCGTTAACTATCGGCTCCTCCGCTAATTCGATAAGGGCGGGATCGGGATAGTTGGTCGGATTATCAATATATCTTGTTTCGCCGTTAGTCATGCGAAGTCTATATACGACAGATGGCGCAGTAGTAATTAAGTCGAGGTTATATTCACGTTCTAGTCGTTCTTGAATAATTTCCATATGGAGGAGTCCGAGGAATCCGCAACGAAAGCCGAATCCGAGCGCAATGGAATTCTCCGGTTCAAATGATAGAGATGCGTCGTTCAGTTTCAATCTTTCGAGCGCTTCTCTTAAATCGCCGTATTTTGCGCCGTCGGCAGGGTAGATACCGCTGAATACCATCGGATTCGCCTGACGATAACCGGGCAAAGCCTCCTCGGCGGGATTATCCGCAGATGTTATCGTATCGCCTACTGTCGTATCGCTGATACTTTTCATAGATGCGCAGACATACCCGACTTCGCCGGCGCTCAGCACATTACAGTCGATGCTGGAAGTTGCACCCATGTAGCCCGTTTCCGTTACGGTGAATTCTTCACCAGTAGCCATCATTTTAATTCTCATGCCGGGCTTAATTTTCCCCTCTTTAACACGGATATAAACTACAACACCTTTATAGGAATCATAATAACTATCAAAAATTAATGCTTGCAATTTATTGTTGTCATCGCCCGACGGTGGAGGAACGTCTTTCACCACACGTTCGAGGACTTCTTCAATATTCAGCCCTTGCTTAGCTGATACGAGTGGCGCATCGCTTGCGTCAAGACCGATTACTTCCTCAATTTCTGACAGGACAACTTCCGGCTGTGCTGAGGGCAGATCGATTTTGTTGACGACGGGCAGAATTTCAAGATCATGTTCAAGTGCGAGATATGTGTTCGCCAGAGTCTGCGCCTCAATGCCTTGCGACGCATCAACAACAAGTAATGCGCCCTCACAAGCGGCGAGGGAGCGGGAAACTTCATAATTAAAATCGACATGACCGGGGGTGTCGATTAGATTGAGCACATATTCCTCACCGTCATTAGCTAGATATGTTAGCCTGACTGCTCTTGCCTTTATGGTAATGCCACGTTCACGCTCAATATCCATATTATCAAGCAGCTGACTTTCCATATTGCGTATCGGGGCAAGGCTTGTCTTTTCAAGCAGGCGATCAGCAAGGGTTGACTTCCCATGGTCTATATGTGCAATAATGCAAAAGTTGCGTATATTATCACGATTGATTGACAAAGAAAATTCCTCCATTATAATTTTACTATCACAATATTATACCATATAAACAATAACTTCCGCAAGCACGGACTTGCAAAC
>CALLQQ010000012.1 GCA_938014915.1 uncultured Clostridia bacterium | reverse complement strand
TTCGGATTTTCTGCATTTATTCTACACTCGATTGAGTGTCCTGTCAACTTTACATCTTCTTGCTTGATAGTTAACTCTTCACCGTGTGATATTTTTATCTGCCAATTAACAAGATTTATACCCGTTACCATTTCAGTAATAGGATGTTCGACCTGTATTCTAGTATTCATCTCCATAAAGTAGAAATTCTCTTCTTCATCGACTAGGAATTCGATTGTACCAGCATTATAATAGCCACAAGCCTTCGCCGCGGCAACGGCAGCTTCACCCATCTTATTGCGAAGCTCCTCACTCATAATCGGGCTTGGTGATTCCTCTATAACCTTCTGATTGCGGCGCTGTAATGAACAGTCCCTCTCGCCTAGATGAATCACATTCCCATGTTTATCGCCCAGTATCTGAACCTCAACATGGCGCGGATTGATAATGAACTTCTCTATATATACGCTGCCATCATTGAAATATGACAATGCCTCCTGCTGTGCGGCAAGTAGCGCCGATTCAAGCTCCTGCTCACAATTGACAAGGCGAATTCCTCGCCCGCCACCGCCAGCAGATGCTTTCACCATAACAGGATAGCCAATTTCATCGGCTATTTTCTTGCCCTCTTTTGCATCTTTCACTATGCCGTCCGATCCGGGTATGACTGGAACGCCGACGTTTTTCATCGTATCTTTCGCCCTCGATTTATCGCCCATCATCTCAATTGTATCGGCGGATGGTCCGATAAAGTCCACACCGCATTGCTCGCATAAACGTGCAAATGATGCACTTTCCGATAGGAATCCGAATCCTGGATGAATTGCCTGTGCGCCCGTTTGCTCGCATACTGCAAGTAATGCCTTTGAGTTAAGATAACTATCCTTAGTCGCCGCTGGTCCAATGCAAACCGCCTCATCGGCAATTTTAGCATGGAGGGCGTTCGAATCCGCCGTCGAATATACGGCAACTGTTTTTATTCCTAGCTCACGACAAGCTCTGATAATCCTCACTGCAATTTCGCCACGGTTGGCGATTAAAACCTTTTTATACATGGCTAATCTCCCAACGCAAACGAAATTTCCGCCGTAACTGCTCGCTGACCATCGACATATGCGGTTGCTTTCCCGATTCCAAGCGGTCCCCGAACTTTAATAATTTCTACCTCTAATGTTAGGGTTTCTCCGGGTAGGACTTTCCTGCGGAATCTAGCTTTATCAATGCCGGCAAAGAAGGCAATTTTGCCCTTATTCTCTGGTAGTGATAATGTGCATACTGCGCCTGCTTGCGCTAGCATTTCTATAATAAGCACACCAGGTTGAACAGGTGTCCCCGGGAAATGCCCCCTGAACCAATCCTCATCTTCGGCAAGATATTTCCTCGCTACTACACGTTTGCCTGCCTCAAGTTCTAGGACTTCATCTATTAATAAAAAAGGATCCCTATGCGGAATTATCTCTTTAATTTGCTCTTTGTTTAGTAAAACTCCCATTTTAAAGTCATTCCTTTCATGTGGGATTATCCCATTATTCTATACGCATAACTGGCGTTCCAAATTCGACCGCCTCGCCATTCTCCACATATATTTCTGCTACTTTACCGCTGAATTCGCTCTGAATTTCATTCATTAATTTCATTGATTCGATAATGAATACTACATCGCCCTTACCTACTGATGAGCCCTTTTGCACGAATGGCGGCTGATCGGGTGCGGGCGCTGCGTAAAATGTGCCAACTATCGGTGATGTAATAACATTCCCACTAATGGCGGATGGCTCACAACTATCCGATGTGCTTACTGCCGCCTGTGTTACCGATACAGTTGATGCTGGTGTGCTAGATATGCAAGAATTCAGCGTTTCAAGTTTGACTGAGAAATCACCATCCTTGACTTCAAGCTTGCCTACACCATTGTCATTCATCAATTCAATTAGTTCGGAAATTGTTTTTACTGAATTGTCTATCTTCCCCATGTTAATACCTCCCTATTCATATCTTTTAAAGCAAAGGCTAGCATTATGCCCGCCAAATCCTAATGAATTTGAAATAGCCGCCCTGATTTTCATATCTCTTGTCCCCTCAACTACATAGTCAAGATCACATTCAGGGTCGGGCACTTTATATCCGAGTGTTCTATGCACTTTTTGGTTTTTAATTGATAGCATTGTTACTATCGCCTCAATTCCGCCTGCCGCACCGAGCAGATGCCCCGTCATTGATTTCGATGAATTAATTGCCATCTCATATGCATGATCGCCAAAATAGCGCTTAATTGCTATTGTTTCGAATTTATCATTGAGCGGCGTTGATGTTCCGTGAGCATTAATATAGTCAATATCCCCCGGTGTGAGTCCGCCCTCAATAGTTGCAAGCTCCATTGCTTTCGCCGCTCCGATTCCATCGGGATCGGGGCTTGTAATATGATACGCATCGCAAGTTGAGCCGTATCCAGTAATTTCTGCATATATTTTCGCCCCACGTGCAAGCGCATGCTCAAGTTCTTCTAATATGACAATTCCGCTACCCTCACCCATTACAAAGCCTGAACGTTCAGCATCGAATGGTATTGATGCTCTGTCGGGATCCTCCGACTTGCTAAGTGCTTTCATATTATTAAATCCAGCAAATGAAAAGCCCGTGCTTGAACTCTCCGAACCGCCGGCAACTGCCGCATCAAGATATCCATGTTTAATTAGGCGAAAAGCCTCACCAATTGCATGAGTACCCGACGAGCAAGCCGTTACAGGGCAGTAATTCGATCCCTTAAAGCCAAGGCGCATTGCAATTGTACCAGCCGCCATATTCGATATCATCATCGGCACGCAAAATACCGATACCCTATCGGCACCTTTACTATGATATCTTTCAAGCTCTCTTTCCATTGTTTCAATTCCGCCCTTGCCACTACCGACGATTACACCTACCCTGAATGGATCAAGATCGGAGAAGTCAGTACCAGCATCTTCAATAGCATTGTGAGTTGCACTCACTGCAAATTGTGTGAATCTATCTAGGCGGCGCATCTCTTTTCTTTCAATATGCTCCGACGGGTCAAAATCTCTTACACGTGCCGCTATTCTAGGCTTTAAGTCATCTTCCTTTACCCAGTCAATTTCTGAAAAGCCGTGTTTGCCGTCTAAAAGATTAGACCAAAATTCATCTAACGAATTCCCAATGGGGCTAACAACTCCAGCCCCAGTTAATACTACTCGTTTCATGTATTCCTCCAACTAATTTTATTCGCTTAACTCTATGTATAAGACGAATATATTTATACTTAATATCATTTTCTTTGATATATTCTCAAGACTTAAAAAGCAATTCCACAATGCCCATAATCGCTTAAAGTGCGAATTCGATAAGGCGACGCAGTATGGATATACTGCTAGACTTAGAGAAGAAGCAATTTAACGATTATGCGAAGTTTACATGGACATACCGCCGCTGATTTCGATAACCTGTCCCGTTATATAATTTGCATCATCACTTGCTAGGAATGATGCGGTGGCGGCAACTTCCTCGGGCTTACCGTATCGTTTTAGTGGAATTACGGTTAGGATGGCTTCTTGCGTCTTTTCGGATAGTTTGGCGGTCATTGGCGTTTCGATGAATCCGGGTGCAATTGCGTTGACGGTTATTCCTCTGGAGCCTAGCTCTTTTGCGGCGGTTAGTGTCATGCCGACTACTGCCGCTTTTGATGCGGCATAATTGAATTGCCCTGCGTTCCCGTATAGACCGGCGACCGATGCCATGTTGATGACTTTGCCACTGCGTTGTCTTATCATTACCTTTGTGACGTGTTTCATCATATTGAATATGCTTTTTTGATTAACATTTATGACTGCGTCGTATTGCTCTTCGCTCATTCTTGCTAATAGGCCGTCTTTAGTTATGCCTGCATTATTTACAAGGACATCTATCGTGTTGAATCTGTCTTTGACTGAATTCACCATTTCTTCACAGGCATTGTAATCGGATACGTCGCAGGCAAAGCACTCAGCCTCTACACCTTTTTCCCTGCATTGCTCGGCTACCTTATTACCGCTATTTATAATATCATCTTCCGTGCGGCAATTAATTGCGATGTTGTATCCATCAGCCGCTAGCCTTAATGCAATTGCGGCGCCGATTCCTTGCCCTGCTCCTGTTATCAATGCTGTTTTATTCAATTATAACACCTCCGCCATTTTTCATGATTTCTTCTGCCTCACTGAACATACTTTCTACTATATCTTTAGCTGGTTCAATTTTGTGCACTAATCCCGATACTTGCCCAGCCATGAAACTCCCCTCTTTGAGATCCCCTTCGACTGCCGCCTTCCTAAGAGAACCAACACTGATTTGCTCGAATTCTTCCGGAGTGCCGCCATCACGCTCAAAATTAATTAGCTTCTTCGTTAGGCGATTGCGAATTGAGCGTACGGGGTGACCTGTGAATCTGCCCGTCACTGCCGAATCCGTATCTTTCGCCCCTAAGACCATCTGCGTATAATTCTCATGAACTTGGCATTCCTCGGCAACTAAGAATCTCGTCCCAATTTGCACTCCCGATGCTCCAAGCATGAATACCGCCGCCAGCCCTCTCCCATCGGCAATACCGCCAGCTGCAAGTACGGGAATGTCGACCGCATCGACAACTTGCGGAACTATGCACATTGTCGATATTTCACCAATATGACCGCCCGCTTCAGTCCCCTCAGCTATAATTGCATCTGCGCCTGCTCTTTCCATACGTTTAGCTAGTCCTACCGATGGAATTACGGGAATTACTTTAATGCCAGCGTTCTTCCATGCCTCTATATATTTGCCGGGATTCCCAGCGCCAGTTGTAATAACTGCAATCTTCTCATCTATCGCTAGTTGCGCTAAATCGGCGGCATTCGGGCTCATCATCATTATATTCAGCCCGAATGGCTTATCCGTCAAAGACTTCGCCATTTCAATTTGCTCTTTTATATAATCTACTGGCGCCGTTCCACCTGCGATTAAGCCGACTCCGCCCGCATTCGATACAGCGGCGGCAAGCTTTGCCTCAGCTACCCATGCCATTCCACCCTGAATTATGGGATATTCAACCCCCAGTAGATCAGTTAATTTCGTCTTTATCATTGCTAAGTCCTCCTATATCTGCAATTATGCTAAATCTCGAATACTGCCGCTCCATAGGTTAAGCCGCCGCCGAATCCGACAACGCATATTCGCATTCCCTCTTTTAGTCCGCCCTCTTTTATAAATTCATCTAAGCATAGCGGCACACTTGCACTAGATGTATTGCCGTATTTCTCTAAATTCATATAGAATTTTTCTATCCCCAGCCCTAAATTGGCGGCGGCAGTTTCCATAATGCGCACATTCGCCTGATGTGGCACTATCATATCGATCGAATTTACGTCAATTCCCGCCTTTTCGCATGCGCCCTTTATCGCTCTAGGGATTGCCTTTATAGCGAACTTATATACTTCTCTTCCGTCCATGTAGATATACTGCCCATTACTATCGGCGAAATTATCGTATTTCTGCTGGTCATTATCGTTGCAAAATGGGTTATCGTCCGTTATCGTTCTTGCAAATAGCTTATCAGCATCTTCGACCTGCGCCCCCAAATAGGAGGAAAACAAGCCATCGCCCTTTGTAATAACGCAAGCTGCTGCGGCATCACCGAATAGAACGCAAGTACTCCTATCCTCATAATCGGTTATTTTAGATAATTTCTCACTGCTGACTATTAGAATATTCTTATAATTATCATCTTGCAAGTATTTCATTGCCATATCAAGTGCATATACAAAACCCGAACATGCACAATTTACATCAATGCCAATTGCGTTCTTTGCGCCAATTTCACGCTGAACCATGCACGCCATTGATGGTGTGTAAAAGTCGGGTGTTACTGAAGTGTGTAATATTAAATCAATTTCGCCAACATCTAATTTCGCATCAATGAGCGCATTCCTAGCAGCATTCACACCCATGAACCACACAGGTTCACCACTGGCGATGCGCCTTTCTTTAATGCCCGTTCTGCTCGTGATCCATTCATCACTTGTATCGACGATTTTACTAAAATCCTCATTTGTTGCAATTAGCTCTGGGAGGTAATGCCCAGTGCCTAGGATTTTTATTCCTTTCAAAATATCTCCTCCTCTTATTGTGCTTGTTAAATGTCTTTTTTTATGGTATTCTATTCTATATAGAGTTCAGCGTACAAACTGGCGCCCACACTATTTAATAGCTAAGCATCATATCTGTATTATTTCCTATAATAGGCAGATAATACGATTTACAAATATTCCATTGAAGAAATTGTAATTTTATTTCTTGCTTACCCCCTATTCTATTACATTTCTACTTGACTTGTCAACATTTATTTCATTTGTTGGTGTCTTTGTTGGAAATTAACGTGATAAAATCATCTTATTCTATTTATAAAAAACGGAGGATTATCATGAATAAAAATGTTTTTCTTTTTTCAGGTCAGGGTTCCCAATATCCTAATATGGGCAGGGAATTACTAGATGAATGCCCATCGTGCAGACGAATTTATGAGATCGGTAGCGATATTGTCGGATTCGATATTGCAAAGACAAGCTTTGAAGCGACGGATTCCGAACTTGCTAAAACAAGTATATCCCAACCATGTATTTTCGCTACATCGCTTGTCGCATTTGAAGTGGCGAAGGATAGAGGAATACCATTCGACGCCGTGGCAGGCCATTCACTTGGCGAATATTCTGCTATGTATGCCGCCGGTATGATTTCAATGGAAGATGCTTTTAAGATAATCAAGGTTAGGTCAATTGCAATGCAAAAGGCGGGGGAAAACAATCCCGGCTCAATGTGTGCGGTTCTCGGTTGCGATAACGATACAATTGCTGAAATATGCAGTATTACACCGGGCTATGTTGTCCCTGCGAATTTTAATAGCCCGTCACAAACCGTTATTGCTGGTGAGATTCCAGCAATATGCGACGCTATATTAAAGCTTAATGAAAAGGGATCGAAGGCTATTAAACTAGCTGTAAGCGCCGCATTCCATACCGAATTAATGCAAAGTGCCGCAGATGAATTATACGATGCTACCCGCGATATAAAATTCAGTGAACCGACTGTCGATTTCTATTCCAATATTGTCGGCGGCAAATTAACGGACTTCTCCAATATGCGTGAATATCTATCACGGCACATTGTTTCACCTGTGCGGTTTGCCGATGAACTATCCTCGCTTAAAGAAGATGGCTATACAAACTTTATTGAAATTGGTCCGGGCAAGGTGTTGTCGGGACTTGTGAAAAGGACTCTCAAGGGAGTTACAATATCAAATATAGAAAATAAGAAATCGCTAGAAAAAACTCTCGAAAAGCTTGATATGCAATAATAGGAGGCTGCAATGAAAGATAATAAGCATGAATCCACTCGAAAATTCGCCCTCATTGGCTACCCTCTCTCTCATACGATGTCGCCGCCGATTCATGATCGGCTTTTTAAGCTATCCGGCTTTGGTGGGGAGTGCGAATACAGTGTGCTTGAAATTTCATCGGAAGAATTAGCAACATTCCCATCAGTATTGAGGGAGCTATCAGGATATAACGTTACAATACCGCACAAGGTATCGATAATAAATGCGCTCGATGGGCTTGACCCCCTAGCAAAAAGATACGGTGCCGTCAATTGCGTGAAGAATGGTGAAAAATCCATCGGCTATAATACCGATGTTGTCGGATTCCTCCGAACGATTAGGACACTCGGCGCATCACTTGAGAGTGATGTGTTAATGCTCGGTTGCGGCGGTGTCGGCAGAATGATGGCTATTGAAACTGCTCTTTGCGGTGGTAATATTACTATTGCAGTGCGTCAATCGGATTTAATAACCGCAAATGAATTAAAAGATGATATATCTTCTCTTTCTCCAAATACAAATGTCAACGTTACAACGCTTGATAAAATTGATGGCTCTTATGATTTATTAATTAACGCAACACCTGTTGGTATGTATCCTCACAGCGACGATATGCCCGTTGAAGATGACGTATTAAAGCGTGTGCGTTTTTTGTTTGATGCTATTTATAATCCCGTTCAAACTAAACTGATTAAAGCGGCGATAAAACACGATGTATCAACTATCGGCGGTATGTCAATGCTCGTTTGGCAAGCTGCCGCCGCCCATGAAATTTGGAATGATGCTCAATTCGATATTCAGGATATAGACGCACTAATTAAGCGAATGGAGAATACCGTCGATAAGGAGTTCGGTCAATGAAGACATTATTCTTATGCGGCTTTATGGGCTGTGGGAAGTCAACTATCGGTGAAAGTCTTGCCAAGTTAATGAACTTGCCATTCATTGATCTTGATAGCTATATCGTTGATAAAGTCGGCATGACGATCCCCGATATATTTGCCCGCCATTCAGAACAGTATTTTCGCTCGCTTGAGAGTAAATACATTGGAGAGCTCACGGGAGAAAATGCCGTCATAGCTACGGGGGGCGGTGCATTAATTAATCCCGACAATGCCTCACTCGCCCGAAAGGGTGGTTTCGTCATTTTCCTTGATGCCGAATTCGACACCTGTTATATGAGAATCCGTGGTGATGAAAATCGCCCACTTGTGATGAGTAAGACACCTAAGGAGCTTGAGGAGCTTTTTTCAATGCGACGGGAATTATATATAGCTAATTCAGATATTATCATAAATGCGGATGCGCCCATTGATGTTGTAGCTCACCGCATTGAATCTGCTTATAGGGACGCATTAGATATAGCCATGAGAGGTGATTAATTTGGCAAGTACACAAAAAGGCAAAAGCACTACCGGCAAAAAAAGAGGGCGCCCACCGTCGAAAGCTAAAAGTAACCGTGGTGCGTATAGGAAGCAAAAGAATCATATATTTGCGCTAGATATTGGCACGAGGACAGTCGTCGGCATTGTCGGTTACAAGGAAGATGATAAATTCATCGTCATTGCCGCCGAATCCGTTGAACATCCGAAAAGGGCAATGATAGATGGTCAAATCGAAAACATATCACAGGTAGCTAAAATAGTGACGGAGGTAAAGTCAACACTGGAAAAGCGACTTAGAATGCGCCTTGAGCGTGTTTCAATCGCTGCGGCTGGTCGTGCCCTAAAAACGCATCGAATTACTGCGCAGCACGATGTTGAAGGGCGAGGTGTAATTACCGAAGAGTTATTGAAATCGCTGGAGATTATGACTATTGGCAAGGCGCAAGAAGAACTTGAGGGGGAGAATAAAGACGACAATACATTCTACCCTGTCGGGCATAGTGTAGTTGATTATTGGCTTGATGATTATAAAATTAGCAATTTAGTCGGGCATAAAGGACAAGTTGCTAAAATTGAGATAATCGCCGCATTCCTACCCAATCCCGTTATTGAAAGTCTTTATGCCGTTATGGAAGAATGTTCTTTAAATGTCGAGGCGCTCACACTGGAGCCGATCGCCGCTATGAATGTCATCATTCCTAAAGAAATCCGCCTAATCAATATCGCACTTGTCGATATCGGCGCCGGTACTGCCGATATTGCTATTACCCGTGATGGAAGTGTTGTTGCATACGCCATGACAACAATCGCAGGTGATGAAATCACGGAGGAAATAATTCGCAAATATCTAGTGGATTTTAAAACTGCTGAACAGATGAAAGCTGACGCAAGTGAAGATATTATAACTTACAAAGATATATTTGGGATTGAACATAGTATTTCTACAAAGAATTTTTATGAATCGCTTATATCTGTAATAGACTTAGTTGCTGAAACAATTATAGATAATATTATCGCCATCAATGGCGGTCCGCCAGCGGCTGTATTCTTAATCGGCGGCGGTGGGCAAATTGCAACACTGTGTGAAGTCTTTGCTAAAAGATTGGAACTACCCGAAAATCGTGTTGCCGTCGGCGGTAATGACTTCCTCAGAGATGTCGAAACGGGCGATTTAACTATTAAGGGGCCTGAATTCGTCACACCGATCGGCATTGCCGTTACATCGACACTCGGGCAATGCTACGACTTCTCCACCATTACATTGAACGATGAGCCTATGCGGATTTTCGACACTAAGGATCTAACAATACTTAATCTGCTCACGATTAGCGGATACAGTCCACGCAAGATATTCGGTCGCTCGGGCAAGAGCCTAACATTTACCTTAAATGGTGAGAGAAATACTATTAAAGGTACACCGTTCACACCGTCACAAATTTATTTAAACGGACAACAATCGTCGATAGATTCCCCCATTTCCCAGGGTGATGAGATTAGAATTATCCCTGCTATTAATGGCAAGGATAGTAGCATGACTATCGCCGATTTAACTAGCAGTATCCCAGCAGGGTCGGTATTCATCGATGGCATAGAATATGATATTGGAGCAAATTGCACCGTCAATGGTAGTGAAGTAAATGGCAGTTACCAAATTGCTGAAGGCGATACCGTTGAAGTTGTGGAAATTAATACATTGAGAGAAATTATATCGTCATTGAAGTTAGGTAGAATGATGGTAACGGACGATATTATTTTTTCCCGTAATGGTGAAGTAATTGACGAAAATACAAGTCTTAACGTTGGTGATGAAATCACAACAACGCAGAAAAAGCCCGCCACTGGGGAGGCGGTCAAGGCGGAGAATCCCCCAGTAGCAGGAATTAAGGCAAGTAGGAAAATTCGCATAACGCTGAATGGGCGGATAATTGAACTCCCCTTTGATGAAAAGGATCCGCCGTTGTTCCTTGAGCTGCTGAATTTCACCGATATAGATCCGCAAAATCCTAGGGGAGATATCATCTTGACTTTGAACGGTAAAGTCGCATCATATGTAGATGCTCTAAATGACGGCGATATAGCTGTAATCAAATGGGCAATGTCATAACATGGCATTGCCCATGTTATGACATGATAAAACATCGTATGCAAATCTGCATACGATGTTTTATATTTATACCTTTATAGCCATATTATTTAACTTCAGAAACATCATAATATTCTTTTTGAGCAGTAACAAAATCCTTTAATAATTCATCATAATTCTTTGCCGCCTTAAATCCAAGTTGCGCCTCCCAATTGAGGTCACCCTCAGTGCTGTGGCTCAAGTTGTCGGCATATACGATACTGTACATTGCCTTTTCGCCGTCCGCTAGTTTAAGTTTATGTTCGTACACTTGAATTAGCCTGTTGTAATTAGTGTAGCTAGAAAAACGGCCCTCATGTTGTTTTTTCAAGGACAATAGGTATGAGGACTTCAATTTACTTGATTTCTCGGAGACTATTTGGTTATAGCCTACATACACACCGCCAAAGGATGAATCCCCTTTACTTACAACTGTTTTTGATTCAAGAATATCACTTATTTCAGCCTGCAAATCTTTAATATCTATATCGTCTAATGTGCTTAAATAGAACGCTACATCGTCCACTGTATATTCCTGCTCAGTCTTAGTTATTTCATATCCTTCCGATATGATTCTATCTTCATAGAAGTTCGCCGTTAGGGTAAAAGTTTCGCCCTTGCTTAGTTGCTCGGCACTTGGCACAAACGATATATTATTCTGAATGAAATCATCGTTAGCGCTAGCATCTACCGCAACTTCAACATATGGAGATGTGCCAATATAAGAAATAGTTATTTTCTCAAAGGGATCAACTTTAGTTGTCTTTTCTAGTCCGCTGACCTTTACTTTTGCAGAAGTATTTTTAAGTTTAACGCCTTTTTCTCTGAGAATATCTTTATTGTAAATAACCTCAATTTCAATTTCATCACCATTGGATAATCCATCACGCTCCGATGCTTCAAACCCGATATTAGCACTTAATAATGCCATTCCCAAATCGCTATTACTTGATAGAATTTTCTCTATATATTCATCACTGCTTTGTACTGAAATCTTACCATAGCCGTCAAAACCGCTTATTTCATACTCATATAGATTCGCTGCGTCAATTGTTTTCCCACCTAGGCAGCTAACGGACAGAACCGAAAGCGATAAAATCATAATTATGGCGCCCATAACCTTAATCAAGTTGCTTGCTTTTACTCTCATTCTAATAACTCCTTTAATGTTTATAATATGACATAAAGTGATTATACACAATTGTTATTACTTTGTCAAAGGAAGTAATATTATGTCGAATTCATAAATTATGAGCAAGTTTATCCCGCCATTTCCATGCAAATTTCTATGCATTTTAGCAGCAAAATCCCCTATGATAGGATTCTACCATAGAGGATTATTACTGCCATTTAATATTGATTCATGCGCTAGCTCACCATCACACCAAGTACGGTGAATTGTGTTCTTTCTTCGTCGTCGATTGGACGAATTTCCACCTTTAATTTCTGGGCTTCATCGGATGTGAATACCTCGACCGATTCCGCATAATTCCCCCATCCATTTGGGAAATCTGCGTCTATCGTTTTGACGACTTCACCATTTACTAGGATTTCAGCTTTTGCGCCCTTACCGCTGATGAATTCCATATATAGAATTCCTAAATTCTTTGCCTCGACTTCAAATACAAGGGGATCGCTGCCTTCCTTTACTGCCCATCCATCTTTAAAACTGCCGAATTGTGCATCGGGTTCAAAGCTTCCCGTTTCTAGAACTGTGATTTCCTCGCTCTTTGCATTTGCAATGAATGCGCCATCATATTTTTCGCTATTTGCCTCTGGCACCGTGTACTCGCCATCAATGTCATCGACCTTGCTCACTACATCGTCTAAAAAGCTAGAAATCAGCTGCTTTATAATATCATGACCCTCATCATTGGGGTGAATATTATCGGGAGAAATATCGCTCCACTTAATATGTTCTGCTGATATTACTGGAAGAATAGCATCTTTATAGCTAATCATCGGTAGATTATAATGTTCTCCAATTGGAGCATGCGTATCTTGGAAGCTCGTGCCATTTTCCTGCGTCGTGAATAGCAGCATTGCCGCTGGCTCACTCTTATGTGATAGAATTGTACGCACTAATGCCTCATACGAATCCTTATTGATATGTAACCTAGTATCATTAACCGAAAATTCTATTATAACAAGATCGGGATCCGATTCCAACAAATCAGCATTCACTCTATGCACACCGATATAAGAATCGGTAGCGCCAATTCCAGCATTGACAAAGCGGAACTCCGTATTAGGGAATTTGCTTTCCCACCATTCCTGCATTAAGGTAGCATAGCCTTTGTTATTTTGTGCCGATGAGCCCTGTGTAATCGATCCGCCAATTACGCCAATTACAACTTCTTCATCGCCCGCTTGCGCCTTTTTAATCACCTTTGCTAGTCTTGATAAATCGCCCTCATTAATTATTGAGCGCTTCTTCATCATTGATGTAATGCCCTTATCCAAGTCGAATTCCTCCTCTGGCTCTGCCTGTTCCGATGTTGTGCCCGTGCCCGAATTCGCTGACGAATCGCTCACATCGTCAACTTTGTTGCATCCTGCTAGCATCATTATTGCT
>CALLQQ010000011.1 GCA_938014915.1 uncultured Clostridia bacterium | reverse complement strand
TGCTCAATTAAGTTAAACATCTTTGCCGGATTGACTTGCGCCTCTGCCTTGACATCTTTGAGTAAATCCTTACGAAAGATTTGTTCAAGCTCTCTAAGATGCCTATCGCCGATTATACCGTTAGCAACACGGGATTTAAGCTTTTCAAAGGCTTGCTTTTCTATCATATCTTTTTTGCGTTCTACCTTCCTTTTTTCAATCAGCGCAAGATGGATATGAATGTTATCGGTATTAGTATGGATAGCGGCGGTCCACTCAACATTGTTTTCATCAAGGTGGCTTGCCCTTATCATCTCAGCTACTCCGAGCCTTGTTTCTTTTTTCAGTCTTGAAATAGCAACCTTATCATCAACAATCAGTCCATATTCCTCTAAAAAGGCATTATCGAATGAGATAACACCTTGATATAGAGGGCAATCCTGTGCCTTTGCATTATCAAGCATTTCTCTATGGTACTTGATTCGCTTATCAAACAATCGGTCGAATTTGCTATCAAAGACACCGTCGGACTTATCTTCATTTCCCATATAATCAATATGCCCTGAATAAAGCATATCAGTTTCATAAATTTCTTTCGGAAACTTCTCCGGCTTATCGATATAATCTATATAATCGCCAAAAGCTTGAATCGTTTCATGCGCACAGACAAATTTCATTTTAAATATAACACCCGGACTAGCCATTTATAGCACCTGTTCTATTAGACATCAAGCGCCGAATATCATCATCAAGTTTTGATAATGCACCCTCCACCCACGCATGAGGATGTTCCACTAATGAAGTGAATTCACTCTCGTCGGATGCAAAATGCAAGAAGAAACTATTGAGTGCTTCTAAAGTAATAGTGTTTTTTCTATTTGAATCCGATACTATCGTCTTTATTTGACGAAGCAACTTTTCCGCTGTTTCCTCAAAGTTATGTTCTGGATTTTCTATTCTAGATACCATTTTAAGCTTTGTAGCGACTAGTGACGACACACTAACAGCCTTACTTGCCGCTTCCGTCTTTAACTCATCACCCAGAACATCTGGGAGTAATAGGCTTAAGCTCATTTAAATCACCCCATCAAATTTAGTTGTTTTGCAAGTACATTAATATTATCGCCGTAACTGCGTATTTCGCCTTTTACACTGAATCGCTTACCTTTCTTTATATATTGCTGGGCAAAAGTCGCTTGCGGTCCAGTGCAATATACGGGAATCTTATCAGTAGTTGCTTTTTCCCACTTTTGCTTAGCACGCTCTACTATTAGTTGAATGATAAGCACATTATCACTACGGCCTGTCGGTTCAGGATCCGTCATTGCGTATCCATATAACGAGCAATGATTATTCTTTGCCATCTTTATTCCTCCTAATCTATAAATCAAAATCGACAAGAAGACTATCTATCTTCTTAATTGTGGCTAGGGAATACTCTAGCATTTTCTCTAACCTTTCACTATCCTGCGTTAATAAACTCCTTGTTAATATAGCTGTTGTTTCGGGCAAGTGCTCAAAGTACATATCATCACCGAGCACTGCATATTTAGTCAATATATCTACCACTAAAGCATTTCGGCTAGAATATCCCTTTTCTTTTGTCAATAAATCCAGCCTATTGACTACTGGCTTTGGAACACTTCTAATCTTTAAGTCCGCCACCTTCATCCTCCTTATTATCTTGTCTTAAATGCTTTAAATCAAGCACCTTATTCACAACTCCTAAGCTGACAAGGAAGATAAAGATAAATATATATGCGAGCATTACTCTATATCCTCCGGAACAGATGCTAAGCGATAATCAACTTGCACTGTTCTAGTTTGTGTTTCTGTTTC
Source organism: uncultured Clostridia bacterium (assembly GCA_938014915.1). Classification (GTDB taxonomy): domain Bacteria; phylum Bacillota; class Clostridia; order Oscillospirales; family Ruminococcaceae; genus JAAZLM01. The sequence continues at coordinate 411 of CALLQQ010000011.1, read as the reverse complement.
TTCGCTTTTTATCGGATTGCCGAATACATCGGTTTCTAAAGGTTCATCGTCGGTAATTTCCGGTGTAGGTTCGACTGAAAACACAAAGGACAGATAGTAATAATCAGGGCTTATGTTTTTTACAGTGATGAGGAACACATCTTCCTTGTCAGTAGGATTTATTTCATACTCAAGTTCCTTTTTTAACGATTGCCTACCTAGAAAAACTTCAATATCCATCTCATTAATGGATTCTTGCATTGTCATTTTATATAACTTAACTTGCATTTCTTTTGCGGCCGCACTATACTGCGCATCGCCTAGATTAATCTGCCAACCGGCAACATCAATCAACTGGTTATAGTTCGTGTTCCTTATTACCCTATCACCTCCCATCCAGAGCTTACTTGAAAAGAAGAAAACTAAACATAG
>CALLQQ010000010.1 GCA_938014915.1 uncultured Clostridia bacterium | reverse complement strand
CATTATAAAAGGCTGCAAATCAAGTTCGATTGTGTATATAGCGGATTCCTAGCATCGGCAAACCAAATTGACCATTGCAGAGTGTTTTTTGATGGATATAAAGAATCGCTAAAGGTAGTAGATCCCGTAATGGGTAATCATGGTAAACTATATAGAACATATACTACCGAGATGAAGAAAAGAATGTGCGAATTAGTCGAAATAGCCGATATAATCACACCGAATGTGACGGAAGCTTCAATGTTGTTGAATGAAGATTATCCCATATCGCCAATGACATCAACACAGGCTAAAAGCTGGTTAGTGCGTCTTGCTGAAATTGGCCCCTCAATCGTTGTAATAACGGGTGTCGTTTTAGCTGGTGCGGAAAAATGCAATATAGGTTATGATAAGAATAGTGGCGCATTTTGGCGCGTGAGATGCGATTATGTCCCCGTACATTATCCAGGCACGGGCGATATATATGCAAGTGTCTTGATCGGCGCATTACTGCGTGGAGAGAGCTTGCCAATAGCAATGAATAGAGCGACGGGCTTTATCGAATTAGCCGCCAAAACAACATACGGTTATGGAAGTGAGCCACGTGAAGGACTTATGATAGAACCATGCATTGAATGGCTTACAAGCAATATAACTATGAAAGATTATACTAACCTATAAAAAGAATAAAAGGAAAGGCAATTACTATGGCCGAATTAAATATTGTATTAATTGAACCACAAATACCACAGAATACTGGCAATATATCGAGGACTTGTGCAGTTACTGGTGCACGGCTCCATATTATAAAGCCAATGGGCTTCAGAATAGACGATACCAAATTAAAGCGTGCAGGATTGGATTACTGGCATATGCTTGACATTACTTATTATGATGATATAAATGAGTTTTATAATAAAAATGACGGTGCTTTTTTCTTTTTTACAACTAAAGCTACAACTACCCACAGTGATGTAAAATATCCGGATAAGGTATATATCTTTTTCGGTAGGGAAGATAAAGGCATAGATGAAAAAATACTGCTTGCGCATAAAGAAAATTGCGTTAGGATACCGATGGTTAATGAGGCGAGGAGCATTAATTTATCAAACACAGTCGCTATCGCAGCATACGAGGTGTTGCGGCAATGGAACTATCCCAATTTATCATCTAATATAGATAAAATTATAATGAGTGGAGGTATTAACAATGCATAATATTCGCATAATTACGGATTCCGCATCGGATATACCCGTTGAATTGGAGAAAGAGCTGAATATTAAAATTCTATCATTTCCTATTACGGTGGGTGAAACAGGATATCTTGAAAGAATTGATTTTACGAATGAAGAGTTCTATAAAATTCTTGAAACCGAGGAGGAGATTCCCTCAACGGCTCAAATTACGCAAATTCAATTTGAAGATGTCTACAAAGAGCTTTATGATGAAGGTGTTACAGATGTAATTCATGTTTCTATCAATTCTACTGGTTCAAACACCTATTCATCATCTTTAATGGCTACGGAGTCTTTTTATAATGAATACCCCGATGCACGTAAAAAGATGAATATCTACAACATTGACTCACATACTTATACCGCTGGATATGGATTTCCAGTGATAGAGGCCGCTAGGAAAATTCAAAAAGGCGTCGATGTGCAGGAGATAGTAGATTATTTAGAGGATTGGTTCACATCGGTCGAGATTTTCTTTGCTCCGTACACATTGAAATACGTTAAAAAATCGGGCAGAGTTAGCGCTGCCGCCGCCTTCATGGGTGAGTTGATTGGTTTAAGACCGATAATTTCAATGATAGATGGTGAATCGAATATAAGTGAGAAAGTCCGCGGAGATAAAAAGATCGTACCTACCCTTGTTGAACAAGTCGTGCAGAGAATCATTCCAGAAACACCTTATAGCATTATCAGGGGCGCAATAGACGGCTATCCCGACGAATTGGCGAAGGAATTGACAAAAAAACTTGGCTATCCGCCAGAGCGCACATATTATGTAGGCGCAGCTATCACAATCAATGGTGGGCCCGATTTAATCGGTGTAAGCTTTAAAGGAAAAAAGAGAAGATAGCACTATGACCCATAAAATGCTTTAATATATTGTAAGTATTGTTGAAATTTATACTTGAAATTATGCAAAATATAGTGTAAAATATTCTGTGTGTTGTTATTTATTTGACAACTAGCATTTGAATTAAAAATTTAATATACGAAAGGATGTCTAACATGACTTCTTTAAACAAAAAAACAATCGAAGATATTAATGTATCTGGTAAGAAAGTACTTGCTAGATGCGACTTTAATGTTCCTCTTGCCGACGGACAAATTACCGACGACAAGCGCATTAGAGAGTCCTTAAAGACAATAAAATACTTGATTGACAACGGGGCAAAAGTTATTCTATGCTCACATCTTGGCAGACCAAAAGGTGAATTCAATATGCAATTCTCCCTTGCTCCAGTCGCAAAAAGATTATCGGAGCTTTTAGGTAAAGATGTTGTAGCAGCATCTGATATAATCGGCGACGATGCTAAAGGAAAAGTAGCAGCACTAAAAGACGGAGATGTAATGTTATTAGAGAATGTGCGTTTCCATAAAGAAGAAGAAAAGAACGATCCTGAATTTGCAAAGCAACTAGCATCACTTGCTGATATATTTGTGAATGATGCTTTCGGCACAGCGCATAGAGCGCATGCATCCACTGCCGGTGTTGCTGATTACATCCCCGCAGTATGTGGATACCTAATTCAAAAAGAGATTGATATTATGGGTAAGGCACTTTCCGACCCTAAAAGACCATTCGTTGCAATCCTCGGCGGTGCAAAAGTATCCGATAAAATCGGCGTCATCAACAATTTACTTGAAAAGGTTGATACACTCATTATCGGTGGCGGAATGGCATATACATTCATGAAATCAAAGAACTATTCGATAGGAACATCACTTTGTGAAGAAGATAAAGTTGAACTTGCTGGCGATATGATGAAAAAAGCCAAGGAAAAAGGTGTATCACTTTTAATTCCTGTCGATAATGTCGTTGGCGATGAATTCGACCCTAACTGTAATTTCAAGACAGTTGATTCGAAGAAAATACCTGATGGTTTCATGGGGCTAGATATCGGACCTAAAACAGAAAAGCTATTTGTTGATGCTATTAAAAATGCTGGCACAGTTGTTTGGAATGGCCCGATGGGCGTATCTGAATGGGAGAATTTCGCAAGCGGAACTCGTGCAGTTGCAACCGCAGTTGCTGAGAGTGGCGCAATTTCAATTATCGGCGGCGGTGATTCAGCTGCCGCAATCGAGAAGTTAGGCTTCGCTGATAAAATGACCCATATTTCAACTGGTGGGGGAGCATCACTAGAATTTTTAGAAGGATTAGAATTGCCCGGTATTGCACGTCTTAACGATAAATAGTTAAAATAAGGGCACGATTAATCGTGCCCTTAAAGTTGTATAGAGGAAAAGGAGAAGATTATGAATAAGAAACTTAGAGCCGCAGTAATTGCAGGCAACTGGAAAATGAATAATAACAGGCAAGAAGCTAAATCCCTAATAGAGGAGCTCCGCCCGTTAGTAAAGGATGCAGACTGTGGTGTAGTGGTATGTGTGCCTTTCACGAATTTAGAAACTGCCCTAGATGCGGCCAAAGATAGCAATATCAAGGTTGGAGCGCAGAATTGCCATTATGAAAAATCGGGAGCCTTCACAGGTGAAATCAGCGCCGATATGTTAACGGAAATGGGTGTCGAATATGTCGTTATCGGGCATAGTGAGCGCAGACAATATTTTGGCGAAACTGACGAAACTGTAAATTTAAGAACAAAAGCGGCATTGAATGCTGGTTTAAAAGTAATACTATGTGTTGGTGAGCTTTTGAGCGATCGTGAAAAAGGCATTACAGAAGAAGTTGTCGCTATGCAGACAAAAGTTGCTCTAGCTGACATATCGGCAGAAGAATTAAAGAATGTAATTATAGCTTATGAGCCTGTATGGGCAATTGGAACAGGCAAAACCGCTACGTCGGAACAAGCTAATGAAGTGAATGCCTTCATTCGTAGGACGGTTGAGTCGCTCTACGGCAAAGCTACGGCTGATGCTATTACAATCCAATATGGCGGCTCTATGAATGCATCAAATGCTGATGAACTGCTAGCTCAATCGGATGTAGATGGTGGTTTAATTGGCGGTGCATCACTCAAGGCTGCTGACTTCTCAGCAATTATTAATGCTGCATCTAAGTAGAAAAATTAAGACAAGAAACGGATTAGAAAGAATGGTGAAAATATGAAAAAACCATTGGCGTTAATCATATTAGATGGATATGGATATAATCCAGACGAATACGGCAATGCAATTGCCGCAGCGAACACTCCAAATATGGACAAATACCTAAAAAAATATCCAAATACCTTAATCAGCGCATCGGGCCTAGATGTCGGACTGCCGGAGGGGCAAATGGGCAATTCCGAAGTTGGACATACTAATATCGGTGCAGGCAGAATTGTATATCAGGAGCTAACGAGGATTTCAAAATCAATTGACGATGGCGATTTTTATGACAATGCCGAGCTGAACATGGCAATAGAAAATTGCAAAAAGAATAATTCCGCACTACATCTAATGGGTCTAGTGTCGGATGGTGGCGTTCACAGCCATAATACGCATTTATATGCGTTGCTGGAATTAGCTAAGAGAAAAGGCATTGATAAAGTATATTGTCATTGCTTTATGGACGGTCGTGATGTGCCGCCTACTTCTGGCAAAGGCTTTATTGAAGAACTTGAGGAACAAATTAAGAAAATCGGAGTAGGTAGTATCGCATCAATTTGCGGACGTTACTATTCCATGGATAGGGAAAATCGTTGGGATCTTGTCAAGCAAGCATACGATATGCTCACATTGGGCAAGGGCAACAAAAACAGCAATGTGCTAGATGCATTTGATAATTCATACAAGAATGATGTAACCGACGAATTCTTTGCTCCTACTATAATAAATCCAGATGGTATTATCAATAATGGTGATAGTGTTATCTTCTTTAATTTCCGTCCAGATAGGGCAAGAGAAACAACAAGAGCATTCGTCGATAATGATTTTGATGGCTTTAATCGTGAAAAGGTTCTTACAGACCTAACCTACATTTGCATGACGCAATATGATGCGACAATGCCAAATGTTGAGGTTGCATATAAGCCGCAATCCGTGAATAATCCATTCGGTGAAATTGTCAGCAAAGCTGGCATGACACAATTGCGAATTGCAGAATATACTAAATATGCTCATGTTACATTCTTTTTCAATGGCGGTGTTGAAGTTGAATATGAGGGTGAGGATAGGGTACTTATACCTTCGCCCGACGTTGCCACATATGACTTAAAGCCTGAGATGAGCGCATATGAAGTTACAGATGAAGTGATTTCACGAATTGAATCCGACAAGTATGATGTAATCGTGCTGAACTATGCTAATTGCGATATGGTTGGACATTCAGGCATATTTGATGCTGCAAAAGCAGCCGTCGAGGCGGTGGATATTTGCTTTGGCAAGACTGTTGAAGCGGTGCTTGCAAAAGGCGGAATAGCAATTGTTACTGCGGATCACGGTAATGCCGATAAAATGTATGAGCCCGATGGATCGCCATTTACGGCGCATACAACAAATAAAGTGCCGTTCGTTATCTGTTCTGATAAAGATTATGAGTTCCGTGATGATGGCTGTCTTGCAGATATCGCACCGACAATGCTAGAAATTATGGGGCTGGATAAACCGACAGAAATGACAAGAGATAGCCTAATTAAGTAAATATAGCTATATAATATACCCGTGCAAATAATTTGCACGGGTATAAATGTTTTATCACAAAATTAAACTTTCTCCAAACTGAACTTTGGTTTATGCAATCTGTGAATTCAATGGACGAAAAATAAACTTATTCTAAAGGTTCTAATTCGTTTAAATCGAATGGTGTTTGCTGATATACGCAGAAGTTTAACCAATTTGAAAACATCAAACTTGAATGGCACCGCCAACTTAAAATTGGAGTATTATCGGGGTTATTATCCGGGAAATAATTTTTCGGTAATTTAGTATTTATTCCACGCTCAATATCACGCAAATATTCATTCTTGAGCGTATCTCTATCATATTCAGAATGACCAGTGATAAAAATCTGTCTATTGGTTTTATCAGCAACTAGATACACGCCACATTCATCGGAGTAGGAAAGAAGATTCAGGCTAGGAATACTATCAATATCTTCTCGCTTTATATCTGTATAACGTGAGTGCGGTACCATGAATACATCATCAAAGCTATTTAGAAGTGGATTGTTATGGCAATTAACTTTATGGGGGAAGACACCAAAAACTTTTTCATCAAGCAAATGCTTTTCTACCCCGTAATGATAGAATAAACCTGCCCCCGCCGCCCAACAAATATGCATTGTTGAATAGACGTTTGTTTTCGACCATTCTAGGATTTCTTTAAGCTCGTCCCAATAATTCACATCGTCATACTCCAAATGTTCGATCGGTGCGCCCGTGATAATTAACCCATCATATCGCAGATGACGCACTTTATCGAATGTAGTGTAGAAATTATGCAAATGTGACGCCGACGTATTCTTAGATGTGTGCGATGCAGTCTGTATAAGGTCAATGTCAACCTGTAAAGCGGTATTACTTAACAGTCTTAAAAGCTGAGTTTCAGTCACTATTTTTGTAGGCATCAAGTTCAATATAGCAATACGGAGAGGTCTTATATCTTGTTTAGATGCACGGTCATGCGACATAACAAAAATGTTCTCATTCAATAGTGTTTTGTATGCCGGCAAATTGTTCGGTATATTAATAGGCATTTTTCACCCTCCTAATTTAAACGAAAATATAATTTAAGTATATCAGAAAATATGGAATATAACAACTGTAAAATGTTACAGTTTACCGGTAGATAGGCCATCTTGCGTTGACTATTCGCATAAAATAAGTTACAATATTAAGGAAAC
>CALLQQ010000009.1 GCA_938014915.1 uncultured Clostridia bacterium | reverse complement strand
ATGTATGTGACAGACCCGTGTTTCGTCCAGTTGTGGGAATGGACAAGAATGAAATCGTCGATATTTCAAGAAAAATCGATACCTATGATATATCGATAGAACCGTATGAGGATTGCTGCACAGTATTCACTCCTCGCCATCCTAGAACGAATCCAAAACTATCGTATGTTGAAAGTGCTGAAGCAAAATTTGACTTTGAGCCTTTAATAGATGAGGCTGTAAAAAATGCTGAATATAAATTTTTCGGGTAAAAAGAAAGGTTATAAAGGGGTGTATTAGCGTGAATTGTGAAATCATAACTGTTGGAACGGAACTTTTATTAGGGGAAATTCTTGACACCAATACGCAATTCCTATCACGGGAATTGGCGGAGCTTGGTATAAATGTCCTATATCAGACAAGTGTGGGCGATAACGAATTAAGGCTAGAAAATGCATACAAGCTTGCCTTTTCCCGTTCGGATATTGTCATATTAACTGGCGGAATCGGTCCTACCACCGACGATATTACAAAGGAAACTGTCGCAAAAGTGCTGAATCTCCCCCTTGAATTCAATCAGTATAGCTATGATAGAATAGAGGAATACTTCCTACGCAGGAACTTGAGCTGTACAAAAAGCAACAGGAAGCAAGCATATTTCCCCAAAGATTCTATCATTATCCCCAATGAGGCAGGGACTGCGCCCGGTTGTCTAGTTATAGCAAATAATAAATTAACCGTCATTCTCCCTGGTCCTCCTAGCGAATTGATTCCAATGTTTAAGAAAAGTGTATATCCATATCTAAAGCGTCATATCGGCGAAACAATTCTATCAAAGAACTTCCGATTATTTGGCATTGGTGAATCACGTGCTGAAGAAATCATCGGCAATTTAGTAAAGCTAGATAATCCGACCATCGCATTCTATGCTGGAAAAGGCGAAGTGCGAATCCGCATAACGGCAAAGGCTGCTAATCGGGAAGAGGCGGAGAAGATGCTTATCCCAGTTGAGAATGAAATTTATTCTAGACTAGAGCAATATATCTATGGCTATGATGACGATAGTTTGGAAATTGTTCTTGTTGGGCTACTAACTGAAAATGAAATGAAAGTCGCCGTTGCCGAAAGTTGCACGGGCGGATTAATATCGCAGAAAATCACATCTGTTGCTGGTGCGTCAAAGGTGCTTGAATCGTCATACGTCACTTATTCAAATGACGCAAAAACAAAGCTCCTCGGTGTGCCTAAAAAGATATTAAAGTCAGAAGGGGCAGTGAGTGATAGGGTCGCTCGCCTAATGGCGGAGGGCGTCCGCAAAGAGGCAAAGGCGGATATCGGCATTAGCGCAACGGGAATTGCAGGACCGGGCGGCGGAACAGATGAGAAGCCTGTCGGCACCGTATATATAGCAGTTTCACTCAAGGATAAGACTATTGCCCGTCGGCTAAATCTTGGGCGAGGCGGCCCGGGCGAACGTGAATATATCCGTGAACTAACGGCAATGAATGCTCTTGACCTAGCTAGGAGGGCAATATTGAATGATAGTGAGGGGATGCCTTTTATGACGGATAGGAATATTAATAAAGGTAATGCCGACTCAAATTCTGCTAGCAATATTGCACATGGCGATAATGATAGCATATCACCTGCTCAATCCAAGGGCGGGAAGATTAAGAATTTCTTTAGCAATTTAGGGAGAAGGTTGCTCCCGTGGAAGGGCGACGGATTCGGCGAAATTCTCCGTAAAACGATTTTCCTTGCTTCAATCATCGTCTTTACAGTTTCCGCATTTAAAATTGTGTCCAATATCCTAGCGGTAAGGCATATGGAAAATATGATTGATAGCATGAGGCAAACATATCAAACGCCGCCAACACAAAGCCAACTTGATGATTTGCCCGATGGCGCATTACCGCAATTTGCATCACTGCTTGCAAAAAATGATGAAGTCATTGGCTGGATTACTGTGCCAAATACAAATATAAGCTGCGCCGTAACGCAAACTACCGATAATGATAAGTATTTATATGATTATGATTGGCAGGGGCAACCCTCCGAATATGGATCGGTGTTTGCCGATTACAGGGGCAAAATTACAAAAGATCGTGTACCGGAGAACACCATTCTATACGGGCATAATTTCTCTGCAACTAGCAAGAATTTCTTCACCGAACTTATAAATTATCAGAACTTCTCGTTCTATAAAGAAAGACCAGTTATTCATTTTGACACGATATATGAAGAAATGAATTGGAAGATTATTAGCATCTTCCTCACAAATACGCTCCCCCAACATGGCGAGGTATTTGATTACCATAATACAATTTACTTAAATAGTGAAGAAGAATTCAATGACTATACGAACAAAATCCTTGAACGCTCTCTTGTTGTTACGGGGGTAGATGTTGAATACGGCGACCAACTCCTCACGCTTTCTACTTGTCAGCCTAGATGGTTCCTTGAGGGCAGATTTGTCGTCGTTGCAAGAAAAGTGCGTGAAGGTGAAAGCATTGATGTAGATGTTGATAGCGCATATTGGAATCCGAATCCTGTAATGCCCGATGTCTGGTACGAAAACAACTATGGCGCTATCCCACAACAGTAGAAGTTTAAGACAGCTATATCCTATGAGGTGAAAATCTTGCAACAACAATTTAGCATGCTCAAGCTAACTTTCGCTCTAGTGCTAATATGCTTTTACATATTCTGCTTCGGTATTCTTGGTACTGCGGGTGACGGCAGTGGCGATAGCTATGCGCAAATTGAAGAAAGCTCCATCACGACGACGCAATCTACGACGACTACCACGATGACGCAATCGACAACGACGCAATCCGCAACTACAACATCGCAAACAGAGCAAAGCACCATATCGACAACATCAAAGGCGGACTGTACTGTATATTCACCTCCTAACACAACAACTACAAAAAAGGCGACGAATGTGACAACGACGACTGTAACTACTACTACGTCGACAACCACAACAACTAATTCGCCTATCGATGCAGAACACTCCCTATACGAATACGTTTTAATGAATGTTCAAGCCGAGATGGGAGCATCTTTCCATCAAGAAGCATTGAAAGCACAAGCAGTCGCCGCATATTCATATATCAAATGTCAAGAGGGGCGCCCCGGCTACCCGAATGTACCGCTTGCAAGTATCAATGCCGTATCGGCTGAAGTTAAAAAGGCGGTTGATGCGGTGTTCGGAAAGGGCATTTACTACAATGGTAAAATTGCCGAAACGGTATATCACTCTTCAAGCGGTGGTGCAACGGCATCGTCAAAAGATGTATGGGGCGGGCATCTCCCCTATCTTGTAAGTGTGAAATGTCCCGTGGATGAAAAATACGATAATTTATACCACGGTGTAAAGACTACATATAAAAGTGCTGAACTTAAAAAAATTATAGAAAGCAAATCCGTCGCCGCAAAAAAACCGATTAAATTAAGCGGCGATCCAAATAAGTGGATTAACCTTACAAAAGGCGACGGCGGCTATATCCGCACTGTTAAATTCGCCAACAATACTAATACATATACGGGTAACCAATTCAGGCTGAATATAATGGGAGCCGCCACTTTAAAAAGTGGCAAGTTTGATGTTAAGTACGATTCAAAAACTGATGAATTTACATTTACTACATATGGATACGGGCATGGCGTCGGTCTTAGTCAACATGGGGCGAATTTCTATGCAAAGCATTATGGATGGAAATATGACAAAATTCTAAACCATTATTATACGGGAATTACAATAAAGTAGTTCCCCTTGCGATAACTATACCGATATGATATAATTTTAGATGAGTAACACTACTCAATTAAGATTAATGGACGGAAGGTGGAAATTATGAAGGAAAATGTTAAGTTCCTAAGATGTGCAAAATGCGGAAACATGGCTACATACATCAAGGATAGCGGTGTGCCGATCGTTTGTTGTGGTGAACCTATGAAAGTCCTAAAGGCTAATACCGAAGATGCCTCATTAGAAAAACACGTTCCCTACTGCGTAGTTAAGGACGGCAAGCTAGAGGTGCAAATCGGGGAAGATGTCCACCCAATGCTTGATGAACACTGGATCGAATGGATAGCCGTTGTAAGTGAAGATGGTATTGAAATCAAAACACTAAAACCTGGAATGGAGCCGAAGGCTACATTCTGTAATTATGAAAATGTAGATGTTTACGAATACTGCAATTTACATGGACTATGGAAGAAATCGCTTTAACATCAAAATTGCCCTTGTGCAGTGAGCACAGGGGCAATTCTATTGAATGATGCTTTTTACTAGAGGAAGGGACTTTTTATATGAATAAGGTGCTTTTTTGGGATTTTCATGGCACGCTGACATATCCGGATAGTATATGGAGTGTCAATGCGCATAAGGTGCTTATGCAGGAATATCCGAATTGCAATATATCACTCGATGAACTGCGCAGTGTCACAAATGAAGATATCTACCCGTGGGAGCGTCCGCATCTAGACTATCTTCATATTAGGGAGCCGAATCTGTGGTGGGAATATGTTAATCAGGTATTCTACTCTACATATTTAAAACTAGATTTCTCATCGGTAGATGCGAATCGCCTTACATCAATGGTGAGGGCGGCTATCTTAACGCCGAGCAACTTCCGCCTATATGATGATTGCATTTCTGTGCTCGATGCACTTTCTCAAAGGGGTTGGCGGCATACAATGTTATCGAATAACTTCCCCGAATTGCAGCAGATTAGTGAGGATATTGGCATTGCAAGATTCTTCGATGAATTCGTTGTATCGGCGCTAGTCGGATATGAAAAGCCACGTAAGGAAATCTTCGATTATGCACTTAAAATTGCCAACTACCCAGAAGAAGTTTACATGATTGGGGACAATCCCATTTCCGATATTATCGGTGCGAAAAATGCTGGAATTAAGTCCATTCATATCGGCGGTAACTCCCCAGATGCTACATTCAGTTGTGCGACTCTAACCGATATTCTTGAATTGCCGTTATAAGACGATTATAACTAAAAAGGTTAGCGATAATCGCTAACCTTTTTTTCTGCTATATTTCTACACCGTATTGCTCACGATATGCTATCATTTTATCTAGATATTCCTGCCCGCCGATATCGCCCGATTTTATCGCTTCAATAATATCGAGCACAGTCACAATTGGGAATGTCTTAATACCGAACTGCTCATATACCTCTTGCAATGCGCTTCTATCGCCCTGACCTTTTTCCATTCTATCAACGGAAATAATTAACGCAGAAATATCTATATTAGCGGCGCTATTTAGAATTGGCACTACTTCACGAATTGCCGTTCCAGCGGTGATGACATCTTCAATTATAATCACCTTTTCCCCGTCGCTAAATTTATGCCCCACGATACTGCCGCCCTCGCCGTGGTCTTTCTCCTCTTTGCGGTTAAAGCAGTAATTCACATTGATACCATGAACATTATTAAGGGCAATAGCGGCTGCGACCGCAAGCGGAATCCCCTTATACGCTGGTCCGAATAGCACATCACCGTCGACTGCATTTTCTTTAATGCAAGCGGCATAGAATTCGCCCAACTTTGCAATTTGCGCACCAGTTTTATAATTACCCGTATTGACAAAATAGGGGGTCTTTCTGCCGCTCTTAGCAGTAAAATCACCAAAAGTCAACACATTGGAATCACACATGAATTTAATAAACTCGGTTTTATAACTCATTTATAAATCAACCTTCCCTTAATTATAATTAAACATCTACATTTAATATTACCATTTTATCCGCTTGATTTCAATATCAGTCTTGCATGAAAGATGATAAAATGTTAAAATAATAACACAACAATAGAAAGGATGTATTAAATGGCTATACTTACTTGTAATGTTCGGTCAAAAGCACTTGATAATGATACAGGGCTCACTGTGATTCTTCCCCAGGATAGGAGGGAATGTGAATCGCCGCCAAAACTCATTTACTTGCTGCACGGCATCGGTGGGAATTCTGCTACTTGGCTTGATAGGACAACGATATATAGCCTGTCTATCAAATATAATGTTGCTATCGTTCTACCCGAAATTGGGCGCAGCTTTTGCTTTGATATGAAATACGGTCCGAATTACTACACTTACATAAGTGAGGAGCTTCCCCAAATGTGCAAGACACTTTTCGGACTTGATACATCACCGGAAAATAGCTTTATCGCCGGTCTTTCAATGGGTGGATATTCAGCGCTTAAAGTCGCATTCGCTAATCCGAACAAATACGCAGGTTGCGCCGGATTCTCATCATCCGCTGATATTAAGGCAGTTGTGCGTGATCAGCCGATGGAGCTTGAGCCGTATATTACCTGTATACTCGGTCAAGAAATGATTGTTCCTAAGGAGGCGGATCTGTTCTATTTAGCACAGAAATACAAGGAAAACGGCGACAACATTCTATCTAAGATCATGTTGACTTGCGGCACTGAGGACTTCCTCTATCAGCATAATGTTGACTTCCACGCTGCCCTTAATGCGCTTAAAATCCCGCACGAATACCATGAATGGAGCGGTTCGCACACATGGGACTTCTGGGAGAAGTCAACTAAGATGGCATTCGAATACCTATTTGGTATTGATGGATAGAAGGAGGATATTATGAGTAAATCAAGACTACCTAAGAAAATCATTGACTTCCATGTGCATACATTTGCCGATAGAATTGCACCACGTGCTATTTCTTCCCTAGCCCAAAATTCGGGATATTCCCATTACACTGATGGGACTAATACCGATACGATAGAAAAGTTTAAAAGCTGGGGTGTTACTCATGGGGTCGTGCTACCAATTGCCACAAAGGCGACGCAACAACGCACTATCAATGATTGGGCTGCGGGAATTAATGAAGAGAGTTTAATCCCATTCGGCAGCGTATATCCTACCTCCGATGATTCGTTGGACGAGTTATCCTATATTTCTTCTCTTGGGCTAAAAGGCATTAAGCTACATCCCGATTATCAGGATTTCTTCCTTGATGATGAGCGACTTATTCCCCTTTTCCAAAAATGCGCGGAGCTGAATTTAATCGTCGTTCTTCATATGGGATTCGATTGTTATTCTCCCGATATCCGCCACGCCACTCCCACCGCTGCCGCAGATTTAATTGATAAAGTGCCGAATTTGAAGTTAGTGCTTGCACATCTTGGCGGATACCTGCATTGGGATGAGGTTGAAAGCGTGCTTGTAGGCAAGAATGTATATCTAGATACTGCATTCATTTGTGATGATATATCGGCAGAACAAGCGACACGTATTGTAAATAATCATGGCGCCGATAAAATCCTACTCGCTAGCGATTGCCCATGGCACAGAACAATTGATGAGCTGAATTTCATAATGTCATTGCGAATTTCGTCGGAGGATAAAGAGCGCATCTGCTATAAAAACGCAGAAAGCCTATTGAATCTATAAAAATTATGTGCTCGAATCAAGCAATTTGCCCTTATCGGTAGCGCCCGATGCTGAATTCATATAATTAATTAGCTTCTTATCCTTATTAGAATTCTCGATACTTGCTTTAATTTTATCCATATCAGCCTGCACCGTATTCCTTACGGTGTCTTCTTTTTTGACGATTCTTTGCCATATCATTTTCATTTCATCGGCTTTTCTCTTCAATGCCAAAAGCTCATCGTGGAGCCGTTCTCCGTCAGTATTCTCATATCTTATTATCAAATTTAGTAGGCGCTGCATTTGGATCGGTTGCTTATTTACTAGATTGTCCCGTTGTTTTTTTAATGCTTCAACTTGATTGACAATATCCTGTCTATCAAGTAATACCTGCTGAATTACTTCTAAATCGGCGGAAATCATATTATCAGTCAAATTCTCATACTTAGATAAAAGCTGAATAATCCCCTCCGTAACATCAATAATTGCGGAAAGGTCGGTTTGATTCATATTAATTTCCCCCCATCAATCCGCAAATGCACCATGCCTAAATTAATAGACAAGGAGCATTCACAGAATAAGTATTTTAATTACTAATTTGAGTAAACGTGTCTTTAAGTTCGGTAATCATCGGCAGAATCTCCATCAGAATTCCTTTATCCTTCTTTAAATTTGCTTCTACTAGCTGTGCAAAGAAATATTCATATAAAGCAAGTAGATTGCTGGAAATTTCATAATCCATATCTAAAGATGTTTTCAGTGAATGGACAATGCCTTGAATCTTGATAATAGATTTATTAGCAAGAGCAAAATTCTTGTTATCAATATATATTCCAGCCTTTAGAATCTCTTTTTCCGCCTCAGTAAACATCTTCACAATTATCGCCATCGGTGATAATGCGTTGATAGACTGTTGCTGATTCTGCTGATATTGTTGATAAGCATTAGCCTGCATAATTAGTTACCTCCTATTGTGGGAACAAACTCATGATACTGGCACTTTGGCTATTTAGCTGTCCCATAACTTTTTCTAAGTGAGTGAATTGGCTCCAATACCTCGCTTGTTCTCTTTCGTATCTATCTTCTAACGCTTGAATCAATTCTGCATATTCTTTCAATTGATCCGATAATCTATTCTGTACCGATGTTATACCAGTTGGGGCACCTGCGATTTGTATCAATGTCCCCTTAACATCGCCCGTTGTTCTAACCGCAGAATCAAGCATGTTATTAACCTTTGCCGCAATTCCGTCCTCGGGATTTGTAAATAGCGATGTTACTTTTTCAAGATTGGTTTCGATAGCTGCATTTAGTTTTTCCTCGTCTATGATTAGCTTGCCGTTTTCCATCCAGTCCTTGGAAGTTGTTATTCCCATATAAGCCAGCGAAAATCCATCAACTGTGATGTAAAGCGCCGTTTTTTTTGATGTGAGCATTGAAGATATGGATCTATTGTTATATAGCAGTCCTTCTTGAGCCTTAGCCTCCCACTTCTCAATCTGGGAATCTTTCATTGTTTCTTTCTGCTCCTCTGTTAGAGGAGGGTAATTCGAATCAGGTTTTTGCAATATCTGCGAATTTAAGTCAGCAATAAGAGTATTATAATCCTCGACGAACCCCTTGATAACTTCAGCCACGCTCGATGTATCTCTGCCGACTTCAAGTGTGATTTCGCCCGCTCCAACAGCAGCATTAGTGATGCTCAATGTAATTCCGCCATATGTATAGCTGTTACTCGCACTCTCGATAGTTTCCCCATTGATATTGAAAACTGCATTCGTTCCATCTGTGAAGACTGCGGACGTTTCATTACCGCCGAATGACGATGCGCCGAATATCTCTTTAAGTGCATTGACTGCTTCGCCAGTCGCACTGAATGAATTTATCGTTGTCTTGCCCGTCGTATCATCAATGTCGAAAATATCGCTAATCTTCGTCGACTCGTCAATATTATGAGTTTGCCCATTTACTGTAATACTACCGCTAGAAATGCCGTACATTTCTCTGAATGTTTTGTCAATAGATGAGTTCGTATCGCCATTTTGCACACCAAGTGATGATAGAACACCTTCGCCGTCATTCACCGTTATACCCGCTCCCGTCGATGATAGAATCGACACGGTAGCATTGTTATCGCCGTCCACTTTGATAGTTGCGCGAACATTGCTATTTCCCGTCTGCTCGGCGATTTGCATATTTATATCGGCAAGCATCTCCTCATAAGATGCGTATTCTCCAAGATCGACCGTAACTTCACCGTGACCAGCTATATCAAGGGCGAAAGTTTTTCCGTTATAGTTATCCGCATCGAATGATGGAACGAATTCATCGTCAATCACTTGTCCGTATTCGAAAGACTGACCATCAATTTTAGCATTGTTTAAAGTCCTAGATGTTACCGTGCCACCTGAATCCGTGCCGATGCCCATCAATGACGATAGCAAATTACCCGATGTTTGGCTTATCTCAATATTATTGCCCGATCCTAGCTGCTTTGCGGTAATGGAGAACGTATTGCTAACGGACGAAAACGACATCTGAACGCCCGCTTCACTCCTGTTAATCTTATTCATCACTTCTTGAATTGTATGATCGCCGCTGAATGAAAATTCCTCACCGTTGATGGTGAATTCATATTTATCGCCTACCAATTCAGTAGAAAATCCAATTTGCGATAATTTCGTGCCAAGTGATACTTTATTGCTCACCGTACCCGTTATTCCAATATCACCTTCTACTGAAGATAGGTAGATATCGGTTCCGCCCGTCGCAGATAATTTCCCATTACTATCGACGGAAATCCTTGAGGAATTCATGCCGTCTATATTCGTCTTTCCGAATGCTTTATCTAGAGCATCGTTGATGCTATCCCTTGCATTTTCACCGCCGATGAAAGAAATTTCTTTTTCCACTGTGCCGAGCTTCACTTTAACTTTGTATTCTTGACCTTCTACTGTGTTATCAAGGTCTATCTTGATGCCGTCGGTGACATTGGATGAAGATGTAATCTTCTGCGCTGTTGCAATGCTATCGACATTCAGGCGATATGTTCCCTCAAGCGCCGAATTCGCTACCGACATGGAAACAGCGGTGGAGCTTGACTTTACCGAACGTGTATTGAATAGCGATGTTGAAAGTAGGTTTGTTTTCGGCTTTAACATATCGAAATACTTACCCTTAAAATCGTTAATCTTAGTTATTACACTACGGTATGCCTCTTGCTTCCATTTTAACGTCTGCACTTGACGATTCTGTGTATCGATACGTAGTTTTGTGCGTGCGCTCATTGCTTCAACTAATGCTTCTGTATCTATGCCCGAATTAAGTCCGCTTGTGCGTAATATCGTATTCTGTAATGATTTGATTGACATTGTATCACCTTCCCGTTGTTTAGTCTTTGTCGTCCAACATTTGCGACAATATATTCTTTGATGGTGCTTTTATCGCTTCCTCATTTAGCTTCTGGGCATCACGCAATTCATTTCTAATAATCTTAATATCACGGGGAGCGGATATCCCAAGCTTTACTCTGTCGCCAGTTACCTCAAGAACTGTTACTTCAATATTGTCGGATATTATAATGCTCTCGTCGATTTTCCTCGTTACAACTAACATTTATTTGCCCTCCACTTCTGAAAAGAGTGGGTGCTTGAATGGATACGATTCATCAAGAATGATCTGCGCACCTATTAATTTTTCTGCATTTATTACAATCGGACTCTTTAAGTTTACGGTAGTTTTCATATAATCATCGTAAATAACGGCAATTGATAGGAATCTTGCTTTAGATATATCATCAATTTTCAACAATGAAAGTGTATTTCTATCTAATCTAGGTTGGAAAGTATCAAATATCTTCTGCGGATCAAAAACGATGAAACATAGCTCGCTAGATTCGACCGATTGCAGCCACATCGGGAATTCATCTTCCCCTTTTGGCGTTATTAATATGAATCTCTTCATATCTTCGAATGCAAATAGCCCATTCGGAAATGTGATTATATCGGTTTCTTTTACCTGAATTTCACCGAAATCCCTCGTGTTAACGGTGAAATTCTTTTTATCCTTGTTTTCCATAATTCAACTTACCTTTCCCTTAAATCCGGTTGTCTTTATTCCATAAATCAAGTTAATTCCATGTGCTACCCTTTAATGTCCATGCTCGCCGGTTCCACATATTCTGGATCGGCACTTGGAGGAACATAGAGTGGTCTACCTATATATTCAATTTCAACACGTGGCTTTTCTTTAACAATGAATTCTATTTTAGCTGGTATAAACTCAAGTTCTGCCCTCGCTTGCACATCCCAGTCAAATTCCAATTCGTCAACCGAATAGTTTATATTTAATTTGCCGTCACTCCATGAAATATCGGGGCCGTTACTAGGGATGATCTCCATAACCGTATTAACCTTTCTAGCTATTTTCGCCCTAGATTTAGCTATTGATGCCGGAGTATTGCCCTTATATATTTCAGCTAGAGCGTGGCCCTCTCTTACAACTCTAGCGGCGCCCTCATAGGACAGTTTAATTCCCTTTTCCGCGCTCTCTTTAACTAGAGTTCCCACTGTTTTTTGTCCAATGCTTTCACGCATTTTAAATGAGTCAATGCGTATCTGCACGGGTTCGGCTTCAATTGTTAGCCCGCCCGAATTTCGTTTCATTTTCGCCTTTGGCATATCGACTTTTTGCTCGAATGAGGCAGGATTGACTGAAATTTCTATTGAAATTGGTATACTTGTAATTTGTAATACTGGCTCCATTTTTATAACTCCTCACATAAAGCTAGTCTAAATTATCTTATATAATCGAATATTGATGGTGGTATCAATGTTGCGCCCATTTGTAGTGTCGCATTATATGCAAGTTGTAATACTTCATAGTCAATTAATTCTGCCGCCATATCGATTGATTCTGCATCATTCTGCTCCGATAGTAGATTAAACCTATTTGAATTTACTCTTTCAAGATTAAATTCGATATATTCGCTCCTATTACCAATATCAGCAATTGAAATAAGCAGTGCCGAATTTGCTTCGTCTAATTTCGATGATAGCGCAAGTGCCTTATCCCTGTCCCCCGCCCTTAACGAATTTACAATTGATAATGTTAAGGAAACGACGTTCTTAGGATCGCCATCTGCATCAACGCCGTATCCAGTAGCCTCAGCACCATTGATAGAAAGTTTCAGCGCCGTTTGGGGATCGACCTCGCCATCTGCACCTAATTGCAATCCTAGTCCGACATCAACAAAAATATCTTTCGTATGTGGAATATCCGATAGATCTGCGGCATCGTCAATCTTTATACCATTGAAATATAGAACTTTTTCCCCGCCCTCATCCTCAATTCTAAAAGGCGGCTCCGTATTATTCGTACCGCCGAAAAGTTGACGACCAGCGAAGTCCGTATTCAGCTGCTTTACCATCTCATCAGCAAAGTTAAAGAGTTGGTTTGCTATTATATCAACTTCATCTTGCGAATTCGTGCCGTTTACAGCCTCTAATGTGGATTCCTTAACATTCTGCGTTAATTTGCTAAGACTCATTATGATAGTTTCCGACGCGGACAAAATACTATCCGCAGTCTTTAAATTCCTTTCATAGGAATTTAGTTTCTCAAGATTACGTCGTACATTAAGTGCTTTTGCAGCATTTACAGGATCTTCAGATGCTTTTGAGAACTTCCTCTTAGATAGGATTCTATTATTAATTTTATTCATCTCGTTCATATTCGTATTAAGATTTTTCAAATACTGACGAGTCATCATACTCTGTGTTACTCTCATTTTATCCTCCTAATTATCTACCGACTAGACCCATTGAATTAATAATCGTATCCAGCGCTTCATCAAGTGTCGTCATCAGTCTTGAAGATGCATTAAACCACTTTTGGAAGTTGAGCATATTAATTCCTTCTTCTTCTAGCGATACGGCGCTGACGGCATCACGTGATGTTAATATCGAATTCGTTATTGTGCCGGATGCTTCAAACTGCCCGATTACGAATGATGCTTGTTGCCCCAACCTATTTGTGTAGAACGATATGTACTCCTCAAGGGTACCGTTGAAATCGCCCTTAGCGCCGAAGTCAAGTTTCTCTCCGAATACCTGACGCAAACGCAATAACTGTGCCGGATCAAGTGAACCCTCATCAGTGATGGGGTCACGTGCTATCATGAGCGGATCATTCGACCATGATGCCGATACCCTGATATTCGTCGCCGTAATTGGTCCACCATCGGAGGAAACGAACATCGCCCTAGAAGATGTAAAATCTACATTACCCGATGCATCGACGGCGCCATTCGCCCTATTGAATGCTTCAGAAAAACTTGCAGCGAATTCATTTATAACGCTCTTATAATACGGTATACCGTATTCGCCAGACTGGCTATTCATTGCATATGGTCCATTACCATTTATCATTTCTACATAGCCTTTAATGGCGCCTGCTCCGAATTTAGCAGGATTACCGTCGGTAAAAGATAGAATCACCGCGCCCGTCGATTGCTCATTCTTCATTGATAGATTGGTAGTTTTCTTCCCATCTACAACAGTTACATCGGCCATTTCAACTCTTATTGAGCCATCGTCATTATTATATACTTTTATATCGCCGTATGATGAAAGCTGATCTAGCAATAGATTCCGCTCATCAAGCAATTCATTCGGTCCGTATGACGGATTGACCGCATTGCCTAGGCTCGCCTCTCCAGTAGCGATATATTCATTGACGATTTGCTGGTTGAGCGATCCTAACTTATCTATAATAGCATTAACATCCCCAACCGCCGCCTCAAGCTCGAATAATGATTGGTCGTAAATTTGCGTTAACTTCTTATCATAATCGATTAGCATTTGTGCCACATTCTTAGCCGATGTCAGTGTAATATTTGCAATTTCGACTCTATCGGGCGCATCCGTTGCGAATGTCTTTAGCTTATCTTCAAAATCTAGTAAAACATCGTGCAGTCCCTTGTCTTCAAAGCTGCCAATTACATTCTCAATATCGACTAAAATATTAGATGTTGTCCGATGTTCTTCTGTAAAAGCATTTAACTCTCTAAATCTTCTATCGAGGAACGGATCACGAATTTGTGCTACTCCAGGAGTGTGAACACCCTGCCCTGCTAATGCCGTGCGTGCTGCTGAATAGCGCAGTCCTCCCGACGGTGTTGCTATCGATACTAAATCGACTCTTTGGCGAGTATACCCCTTAGTGTTTACATTCCCCAAATTATGCCCTACTATATCTAGTGACTTTTGCGATGCCATGATGGCCTTCCTCGCTGTTTCAAATCCTAAAAAAGTTGGTCTCAAATTCATTCCTCCTATATATCTTTAATTATCGATGAATTACCAGTGGTAGAAATTTTCTTACCTTTACCCGTATATGCGGTAGCCTCTTCATCTCTCCCCATCGATTTAAACTTTTCGCTTATAATTGTTTCAATGCCTTTATTTATCTTTTGAATTTCTAGAACAAGTGCTGTGAATTCCTTAGCATCTTCTTCAATCTTATTTCTGAATTCATCGGGCGAATTCTCAGCGATATTCTTATACGTCATATCTGCAATTCCTAGGCTATCAAATAATTTTAATCTCTTATTTTCTAGCGATTCACTCTGCATTACTAATGCCTGCTCGGTGCTTATCGATGCGATTAATCCATCAACATCATCTTCCGTAACTAGAATTAGCTTGTTCTTCTCAAAATCCAACAATTCACGGTAATACACGATATAATCGCTCATGAAATCAATTATCAATTTGCATTTCTTAGCATCTAATTTCCCCATGAAATAACCTTCCTCCCGCTCAATGCTGGCTATACCTCAATATTTAGTCCTATAATTTCTCTAGCGATATGTGCACTAGGAATAAAGTATTTATCAGCATTAATTAAATTCTTCAATGCCTCTATCCGCTCTGGGGAGGCATCACTCGCTACACTCTTTACCATCGGTGCTTTCACATTTTCTACAATATCTATCCTACTATTTGAAAAATCAATTTTATCGGTATTAGTTGTTTTATCAATGCTTTTATCCGGTGATTTAGCTCGCTTATTCAAGTTATTTGCTTTATAAGCATTAACTATATTGGGAACATTCTTTATATTCATTGCCATCCTCCTTTTAGGCATAATAACATTCTGCTTACTATGTATATCGGCAAGTTTTATCAAAATGTTAGCATAAAAAGAGAACTTTTCATTTATGCTTATATGTAGTGCGTGATTGAAGGCAAATTTTCGTCGTAAATCATGAATTTATCGCTATTTAGGTGTATGAAAGCACATTCTTATAATTTTATTATAATATTTTGAGCAAAAGTTCAAAATAGGTGTTGACATATATCAAAAAATGTAGTAGAATATAATTCGTCGCTACAAGATAGCGATTTGGTGAGGGAGCATAGCTCAGCTGGGAGAGCACCTGCCTTACAAGCAGGGGGTCATAGGTTCGAGCCCTATTGCTCCCACCAAAATTGGCCTGGTAGTTCAGCTGGTTAGAATGCTAGCCTGTCACGCTAGAGGTCGTGGGTTCGAGTCCCATCCAGGTCGCCATTCGCCTCTGTAGCTCAGTCGGTAGAGCAAAGGACTGAAAATCCTTGTGTCGTTGGTTCGATTCCGACCGGAGGCACCAAATTAATAGGTCAGAGGCCGATTGTTATCGTGCCTTTGGCTTTATTATGATGAATGTACAATATAATCTGCGGATTTAGCTCATCTGGTAGAGCGCCACCTTGCCAAGGTGGAGGTAGCGAGTTCGAGCCTCGTAATCCGCTCCATTTAAAGACGTCGGGGGAATACTCTCGGCGTTTTTCTTGCATAAAATTAGCCGGATTGTTCCTCATTTCACATGAACAATCCGACTATGGGAGGGGGTTACCAATAAAGCTAGTTCACTAGAGATAGTTCCCTAGCTGGTGTAATCTTCAATACGCTCACGTAGTTCCTCGTCATTCATCGCCACAATGCCGTTCTTGAGCAATTCCTTATCTTCATCGGGTAGGGTGCTTACATAGGTATCGTATTCACGCATTGGCTCCTGCTGGTTGCTTATGAACACTGCAATTCGCCCCTTATATTCTTTTATGATGTAGAATGGGGCGGCCGTCGTAACTTGCGTTTGTGAGAATTGCTGCGTGGCATCTGCACTTGTGCTGCTAAGCTTTACAAATGATACCGATAGCAATGAAATCACCATTGTAAAGGCAATTAAGATATATGTCATTTTTCGATTCATTTTTTACACCCTTTCGGCTAAAATTAGGTAAGGAATTTTATTTAGAAAAATCATCTGTAAAACCATTGTAATCATTATATAAGATTGTTTTATATTATTGTTGCCTTGTAACCATTTTTTATTCAATTAGATAACAATTAATTGCATTATGTTATTAACTTTTACTATAATATATGCTATAATGACTATTGTTTGATGTATGTGCGGCATTAGCCCATATCTGTACGTTTACATAATTAATGCCCACTCAAGAACGAAAGGAGTTGTTTTATTATGGATAGAAAGCCTAAAAGGAAATCCCCCGCTAAATCTAAATCCGCAAATAAATCAACGAATACAAAAAAACCAGTTAAAAAGACTATAAAACGAAGAAAAAAGAAAAGCCCACTTAAAAGGACTCTCACCGTTATTGGGACAACATTTATCTCTCTATTCCTAGTTGCTGTAATTACGGGCTCAATTGTTGCGACGGCATTGACTGTATATATAATGAATTTCGCCGATGATAGTATGCTCGATATTGAAATTGATAAATTAAAGCTAAACTACACAACAATTATCTATGCCTATGATAAAAGTGGCAATGAAGTAGAAATAAAGAGACTCCATAATGAGGCAAACCGTATTTGGGTTGATCTTGATCAAGTGCCCCGCCATGTTAGGGATGCATTCATCTGTGCTGAGGACCAACGTTTCCTCGATCATGATGGCATCGATTGGAAGAGGACTTTCGCATCATTTGCGAATTTGTTCCTGCATTTCTACGATACTAAGCAGGGTGGCTCATCAATTACCCAGCAACTCGTAAAGAACGTTACGGGTGACGATAAGCAAGATATATCAAGGAAGCTGCGGGAAATTTTCCGTGCTATGAATATGGAGAAACACTATACAAAAGATGATATTCTTGAGGCATACCTCAACTATATTGGACTTGCTAGTAATAGTGTTAGCGGTGTTCAGGCTGCCTCGGACTACTATTTCGGTAAAGATGTATCCGAATTAACTATTGCAGAGGCTGCGTGTATTGCGGCGATTCCTAAGAATCCGCCCGTCAACGATCCGTATAAAAATTTTGAGAAAAATGCCGCTAGAAAGCTATACGTATTAGAGCAAATGTATGATAATGGTGCCATATCATATGAGGAATATGAGGCGGCAAAAGAAGAAGAAATCGTATTACGATATGCTTCAACCGATGAGGCAAGGGACAAAAATGAACAGGCATCAAAGGCCGAGCAAATCTCCAACAGCTATTTTGTCGACGCTGTAATTGAAGATGTCATCAAGGGCATCCAAGATAAAACTGGAATGGATCGTGATTCCGCAACTAAGAAGCTTTATAGCGGCGGGTATAGAATCTACACTACCGTCGACCTAGATATGCAGACTGCGGTTGAGAAAAAGTATGAGAATAACAAGGCTTTTACCAGCTATACACTGGATGAATATCCACAATCGTCGTTTGTTGCTATGGACTATAATGGGCATATCCTCGCCATTGTCGGTGGTATCGGCGAAAAAACCGCCAGAGGGTGGAACTTCGCCACTATGGAGAAGCGCTCCCCCGGATCGACTATGAAGCCTGTCGGCGTCTATGCGCCTGCCCTCAATCTCGATATGATAACATGGTCAACAATGGTAAAAGACAAGTATTTTAAAATTATTGAGGAAAATGGCGTAAAGAAGAAATTCCCGCAGAATTATAGCAAAACTTATTCAAATGCTCACATACCCGTATATAAGGCGCTTGAGCGTTCACTTAACACTATTCCAGTAGAAATACTCGATAGGCTCGGCCCTAAAACTTCGTTCGATTTCTTAACGACAAGACTCGGATATACATCTTTAGTAGCGTCAAGGGTAGAAGATAACGGGCGTGTGTTCACCGATATTGATTATTCTCCACTCGCACTTGGCGGCTTGACAGATGGTATTACCACCGTTGAGCAATGTGCTGCCTTCCAAATCTTTGGCAATGGTGGAGTGTATTATAAGCCAACTACATTCACAAAAGTTATTGATCCGGAGGGTAATGCTGTTCTCGAATATAAGCCCGTCGGCATTCAAGCAATTCAGCCCGATACCGCATATGTAATGAATCGTATGCTAAAACAAGTTGTAGAGGGTCCGAACGGAACAGGTACCGCCGCAAAATTAAGCAATGTTGAAGTTGTTGGCAAAACGGGAACATCGCAAGATAACCACGATATATATTTTGTCGGCTGTACTCCCGATTATGTATCGGCAGTATGGTATGGATATAAGCAACGTAAAGACATGGGTAATATCTTTTATAGTTCGGCGCAAATCTGGAAGAATGTATTCGGTGAATATGCTAATAAACATTCATCGCCAACTTTTAAGGTGGATCCCGATGTTATTGAAGCACGGTTTGACTTGAATACTGGGCTACTTGCTGGAGAGAATACTAAAAATACTGCGATAGGATATTACCGACCATCGAATTTACCACGATCAGGTTCGTAATCACGCTAAGGGCATTTGCAATGCGAATCTGCAAGTGCCCTTAATATATGACTATCTGGAAGGACTATTTAAAATGGAAAACTTGAAATTCACTTGCCCTTGCCACTTTGGTTTAGAGGGGTTGTTATCGAATGAAATTAAGCGGCTCGGTGCGGAAAACATCGTCACTACCGATGGCAGAGTTAGCTTCACTGGAGATTATACAACATTAATACGTGCTAATCTTTCACTACGCACTGCTGAGAGGGTTCTCATCGTTCTGGGCGAATTTAAAGCAACAACCTTTGATGAATTGTTTGAGGGTGTAAAAGCTCTACCATTTGAGAAATTCATTGGTAAGAAAGACGCATTCCCCGTAAAAGGACATTCGATTAATTCTAAATTACATTCTATACCGGATTGCCAATCAATAATTAAGAAAGCGGCGGTTGATCGCTTAAAAGATAAATACCATATCGAATGGTTTGAAGAAACTGGTGCGCTATTTCAAATACAATTCTCGATACACAAGGACAATGTTGCTATAATGATAGATTCATCCGGTGTCGGGCTCCATAAGAGAGGATACCGCCGCAAATCGAACATTGCACCGATTAAAGAAACACTTGCCGCCGGTATCGTTGATCTTGCTAGGGTGCGCCCTAATAGCACCGTGTGCGATCCATTCTGCGGATCGGGCACATTCCTCATTGAGGCGGCATATCGTGCGCTGAATATCGCTCCCGGCATCAAAAGACGCTTTATATCGCAGGACTGGCAATTCATTCCCGAAGAATTGTGGCAGCAGGAACGTCAACGTGCATTATCGCTTATCCGCCGTGATGCCAAATTCAAATGCTATGGCTATGATATTGACGGCGATACCATAGAATTATCTATGGCAAATGCGAAAAAGGCGGGCGTCGCAAGTAGAATTCGTGTAGAGAATCGTGATATTAGAGATTTCACCTACAATGAAGATGAAATGATCGTAATATGCAATCCCCCTTATGGTGAGCGAATGCTTGAAATCAAGGAGGCTGAGGGCATTTATTCTACTATGGGAGAAGTATTTGAAAAGACAAGTGATCGGAATGCATATATTATTTCACCGCATGAAAATTTTGAAAATATTTTCGGTAAGAAGGCCGACAGACGCAGAAAACTCTATAACGGTATGATTAAATGCCAATTATATATGTATTTTAAATAGAAAAAAGGTGCTGAATTCAGCACCTTTTTTTATCGTTTAACGCTTCGGCAATTTACCCTCATTAATAAATTGCTGAACTAGCGGCGGTAGTTTATGCTTTTTCGTATCGAACCAGGGTAAATCATCAAGAGTGATAACATAATCATCGTTGAATACCCTATTGATGTATTCATCATCAAGGTAATTTTCATTATATGTTGGCATTCCCTTTTCATCTAAAATTGGGCGATTATCTTCATCTACTGCGTGAACGAATTGCCCCCACCATGGTAACCACCACGACCAATATACCTTGTCCTTTTTGAGATTGTCGGGATCGGGAATGAATCCGCACTCGGACAATGTCGCCATTTTGCCATGTGTATAACTGGTCACTTCATCGAACTTCGCCTTCTGTGAAGAATGGTCGCGTCCTTTCGTTGGTGGATAAATATCCTCACCGACGATATCATATGTATTCGGATGTACCGCCATATCCTTGCTCTGCCCGTTCCATACCCAAATTAAATTCGTCAGCTTATGAAGATTTTCTAGCCTATCAAATATTATATACCATAGCTTTTTATATGCGTCGATGCTCTCTTTGCCAACATTCCCCCACCAGAACCAAGCGCCATTCGCCTCATGGAGTGGGCGCCATAGAACGGCAACGCCTTCATCCTCCAAACGGCGCAGGGAATTTGCTATACAGTCGATATCATCAATTACTAGCTCGTATTCGGGTGTACCCTCCGTCACTGCTTTAATTAAATCAAAGTGATTATCTTCCCTATAAAAGGCATAACCTGCATCTTTGTCGTCCATGCGTTTAGGCACATACCAATGCCAACACATCGTGACAATTCCGCCACTTTCCTTCGCCCAGCGGATCGCCCTCGTGGTCTGCTCACGTGCTTTATTTCGTCCAGTATCGTCCATGAAGTCATAGCCTTTCATCGCTGGCAATCTGCCGCTGTAACGATAATATACAATATCTTCGTATTCGGGTTCGAATAGATATTGCTGACCGCTAATTATACGTTTAGTATAATTAGCTTTAATATATTCAAATAGTTGTATGGATTCCTTGCTTGCATTATCCGACACAAGGCGTGATGGATCTACCTTTTTCTTATCCAGCTTTTTTAGTAATGCATCGACATCTGTTTTATAGTTTCTTAAATTCATATTGACGGCCCCTTTCAAACAATTATCATATTTTAAGTAATACGGTGTTGCATTTTAGCTAAATCGTGCTAATATTCGCTCTGTTTTACATAGCATATCCGACTTTCACTTAATTGTCAAGGCTAATCTCACTTTCTTCATACTTTTTATCACTTATTTTCTTTCTGTTAAAGAAAAAACATCTATGAAGTTAACTTCATAGATGTTTTTTTAGCTATTCATCAGTATAGTGCCGTTCTTCCTCCGCAATATCTAAATCGGCATCGATGTTTTCATCATCAACGGTGTAAAGTCCATCAGCTTGCGTATCGTCAATGAGTTCCCTGCGATAAACTTGAATATCCCTTACCTTAGATACGACAAGTCCGAATATGCCTGCGACTAGGAGCCCTATCACCGTCATTACCGTTAGCTTAACGGCGCCGCTCATTTCCTTTGACTGCTCTTCTAGCAACTGGTCAGTTAAAAAATAATCCATTCGTTCCTGTAAAATTATCTCTACCTTATCGTCGGCAAATTTTACTTCCTCAACTAATTCTGCCCTGCCCGTTGCCCGATTATATGTATATAGATACGCTTCACCGGTTGCAAGCACTCCCCCGGTATCAATGGTTAGCTGTGCTTTCGCTGGCAATGCGCCATTCTCCGCAAAAGAAATAGCAGCTAATCCAATATGACGTGGCACGAATGCCCTCATTCTATCCTTATAATCCGATGTATCATATACCGTAACATCAATGTCGGTTATGTCGCCAGAGATGTCCGTTCCCTTTATAAGCCATTGATATTCGAATCCACCCTCCGTAAAGCCACTCACCTTTACATCATCGCCCGACTCCGATGCCGCAATAAGTACATCCCTTGATATTATAACGCTCGCGTCTTCCTCTTCTTCGGTTGTTTCTTCGGTTTCGGTCGTGGTTTTGGTAACTTCCTCAGTTGTGGTAGTGGTCGTCTTTACCGTAGTAGTTTTCTTCTTCTTTTTCTTAGTGGTAGTTGTGGTTGCTTCGGTTGTGGTGGTTTCTTCAGTTGTGGTGGTTTCGCTTGAGCTTTCGGTTGTAGACTCCTCAGTTGTAGTAGAATCGCTGGAACTTTCAGTTGTGGTAGTGGTTGTAGTGGTAGAGGAATCAACAGGTGCGGCATCTTCTTCGCTAGTATCACTTGAATTCTCCGCAAATACCGCATTGTCACGCAATCCACCGAATACATATATCATCAGCACAGCACAAAGGAGCGCTGCTATCTTATTCATATTAATATCCCCCCATTAAGCGATATACTTAATTCTAACAC
>CALLQQ010000008.1 GCA_938014915.1 uncultured Clostridia bacterium | reverse complement strand
CAATGGCTTTAATCGCAAATGCGAACACGATGTTCTGCCATACTATCCTATGCGTTTTTTTCGAAACTGCTACTGCTGTTGCTAATTTTGCTGGATTATCGTTCATAATAACAATGTCCGCCGCCTCAATTGCTGCGTCTGAACCAAGTCCGCCCATTGCAATGCCGACGTCTGCCCTCGCTATTACTGGTGCATCGTTGATGCCATCACCGACGAATGCTAAAGCTCCATCACCTACAAAATTCTCGATTTGTTCGACCTTTTCATTAGGTAAGAGTTCGGCTACATAATCGTCAAGACCAAGTTGGTTTGAAATCGATTCCGCTACTGCCGTTTTATCGCCCGTCAACATTGTGATTTTTTCAATTCCTTGCTTTCTAAGCCTTGAAATTGCAAGTTGGCTTTCTTCCTTGACTGTGTCCGCTATAACAATTTGACCTGCGTACTCATCATGAGCCGCAACATATATAATAGTACCAATTTGATTTTCATCGCTTTTATGCTCCTGTGGTATGGTAATGCCATTATCTTCAAGCAACCTTGCATTACCGGCAAGCATACGAACCCCATCAACAACTGCCGATACTCCGAATCCTGCATATTCCCTATAATCACTTATTCTCTGCTTATCGGGCTGCGCACCAAACTCATTCAATACCGCCATCGCTATATGATGATTGGAAAAACTCTCACACAATGCCGTCATTTCAACAAGTTTTTCGCTGCTCCAATTATTATATGGGCGAATCTCTTTCACCGAGAAATCACCACTTGTTAACGTGCCCGTTTTATCGAATACTACATGCCGCACATTCTTCAAGTTTTCAAGATAGGTACTGCCCTTAACAAGTATGCCATGTTTAGACGCCGCACCAATCCCACCGAAGAAGCCCATCGGAACTGAAATAACCACTCCACATGGACAGGATACAACTAAGAAAATCAGCGCCCTATACAGCCAATCGGAGAAGCTCTGCCCGCTCATCAATAACGGCGGTAAAAACGCAACCAAAGCCGCCACTATAACTACGACTGGAGTGTACACCCTCGCTACACGGGTGATGAATCGCTCCGTCTTTGCCTTTTTTGATGTGGATTCCTGCACCATTTCAAGTATTTTCGATGCAGTAGATTCACCATAATCTCTTGTAACTTCAATTGTTAGCAGTCCATCAATATTGATAAATCCCGCCAACACCTCATCACCCTCGTGCGTGCTTCTTGGCATTGATTCGCCCGTTAATGCCGATGTGTCAACCGCGGCATCGCCTTTTACAAGGATTCCATCTAGTGGTATTCTCTCGCCCGCCTTTACTACAATTTTCGATCCGATAGCAATTTCGCTAGGATGTTTTTCTATCAATTCGCCATCTTGAAGTAAAACCGCCCTGTCTACTTTGAGTTCAAGTAAGTCTTCTATTGATTTTCTGGACTTTCCTGCCGCCTTATCCTGAAGAATCTCACCAATTTGATAAAGAAGCATTACTGCTACTGCCTCGGGATATTCTCCAATTGCGAATGCACCGATAGAGGCAATTGTGATAAGGAAATTCTCATTAAATAAACTTCCCTTAATAACGCCACGAACGGCATATTCAAGAACCTCTAATCCTATTAATATGTAACTTCCCATATAAACAATTGCAATTGTGATTTCACTAACCCCACCGCCAAATACGGAAAGTAAAATTGCAAATATAAGCAATGCAACCCCGACAAAATACTTAATATATTGCTTCATCTAATGTCCTCACTCCCTAATATGTTCTAGACCTGTGCTAATTATCTCTTTCACATGATCATCGTCAAGTGAGTAATAAACGACTTTACCCTCACGACGATATTTTACAAGTCTTGCCTTCTTTAATATGCGCAGCTGGTGCGATATTGCGGATTGCGTCATAGATAATAGTGCCGATATGTCGCAAACGCACATCTCACTTCTGCTAAGTGCGCTAAGTATTCTTATTCTTGTGCTATCACCGAAAACTTTAAAAAATTCCGCTAAATCATATAGCACTTCCACTTCCGGCATGCCTTGCATAACTTTTTTCACTATATCTTCATGCATGAATTCTTGTGCACAGTGCGGTGCATTTTTGCCCATTCTTTGTCCCTCCTCTAGATAACATATGAGCGCTCATTCATATGTTATTTTTAGTATAGCATGATGTTCTTGCCGTGTCAACATCTTTTTTGCATTTATTTTATGCTTTTTTTGTTGGCAGAGTTTTGTAACATAAATACGGTGTGTTCTTTATATGCCGACGAATTCAAGTAGCAGGATTATGTTAATTTCACCGAATGTAAACGGTTAGTACGGTGTGAAATCCTGTGTTTTTTGTGCAATATGCTAGTTTCATGCGTTTATTGTACTCCTTGTTGTGCATAAACGTCATTGACATAGGGCAATTACTTTGTTATTATACTCACTGAGAGCTACAGTTGTCGCCAAAATTTGGCACGATTAATACATAGATAATAATCGGTTCTTCAACTCTAGCGCTCGTTTAAACAAGACTATATGTAAATATAGTAATTCGAACTTAATTCGGAGGTGAATTAAATGAAATTTACAAAAATTATCCTTGCTGGACTTCTATCAGTAGTGATGATTGCAAGCCTAGTTGCTTGTGGTGGTAATGACGGCGATTCATCAACCCCTAGTGAAACATCTTCAGTAGCAGATGATGCTAATTCTTCAGATGATGCTGATTCTTCAGAAGATGCTGATTCTTCAGAGGACGATGCAGAAGATGCTGAATAGTTCCACTCACAAAGAAATATTCTAAAAACGAGTTCAGCTCGTTTTACGCAAATGCCTAATTTTTTTAGGTATTTGCGTTTTGTTTTTAGAACATTACTTTATTATTGACTTTGCTATATCATTATGGTACTATGTTATATAATCACATGGGAATGTGATTTTTTTATGTAATATGTCTAGCAAACAAGGGTAACCTAATATTTAAGAGGAGGGTAATTATGAAAATTACAAAAATTTTAACAGCAAGTATGCTATGCTTATCATTAATTCTTAGCATTACTGCTTGCAGTGATGGCAAAGGATCTAGCAGCACTATTTCGCTAACATCTGAACAACAGGGCGTAATTAGTAACGCTGCCTCACTCCTGCCAGAAAATGAACTTGAAAACAAAGTTGTCAAACAATACGGGTTCTACGATATTAACGGCGCTGCCGATATTGTACCCGCAATTAATCTGTTTGAGCAAAAGTATGGCGGATCAATTGAATATGTGCAAGTTGACTGGGATCAAAGATTTACATCTCTTGCGAATCTTATTATGTCGGGCGAATCACCCGATATATTCCCAAGAGAGGACAATGTTTGGCCGGACGGAATTAGCAATAAACAATATGAGGCACTAGACGATTATATTGATTTTGAATCGCCATTATGGAGCGGTACTAAGGCAATTGCCGACCAATATCTATGGGAGGGCAAACATTATTATGTACCATGGGTAACGGCGAATGGCAATTTGCTTATCTATGATAAGACTAGATTTGAAGAATTCGCTATTGACGATCCGATGGACCTTTATGATCAAGGTAAATGGGATTGGAATGCATTTAAAAACATCTTAACCGAATGGACAGAAATCGATGACGAACATATCGGTTATCGTGGTGCTAACGCAAAACCATGGATTGCCTCAACGGGTAAAGCACTCATCGGAGTCGGCGACGATGGTAAAATTGCCAACAACATTAGAGATAATGACATTGCTAGAGTGCAAGAATTCTTACAGCAATTAAGATTAGAGGAGCTAATCTCGGACGAATATAAAGATCCTGCTCCCGCTATGGAAGAGGGATTAACTGCTTTTTACGGTACTGGTGACTGGGCACTTAGCGGAATTCAAGAGAAATTGCCCGATCATGAGATCGGAATTGTCACATACCCTAAAGACCCAAATGCTGACGAATACTATATCGAAGACGGAAGTTTTGGATATATGGTAATTGCTGGCTCAAAGAACATTGAGGGAGCGGTCGCATTCCTATCATGTTGCCGTCTAATGCAGCTAGATGCCGATCTATCGGAAACATCTAAAGAAGTTATGCTAGCTGAACGTGGCTATGAGGAATGGCAGTATGAATATATAATGGATATCAGAAGTGGAAAACACCCTCTAATCGTTGATAACTCATACGGTTTAGGTCCATCGGTTGAGGATGCTCTAAGTGCATTACTTGATGAGCCTATCTTTAGAGGTCAATCCTGGGCGGAAGTTCGCGAAGAAAATTATAATGTTATAGATGAAGTAATTAAGTCTTATAACGCTGAACTCGACTAATTAATAGTAATAAAAAGTCCTTGATAGTTATAACTGTCAAGGACTTTTTGTAACATAGATATGTAGTTATCGTAGAATATTGCCATTCTAACACAATTAACAACTAAACTTATACAATTTTATTGTGCATTGTGTACACTTTTAACACAAAACTATATGCATTTTCATAATAGCTTTTCGGTGGTTTTACTGGTATAATAATTATACGAGGAAAGTGCTAATCAATATAAATGCAAACGATTTCATAACGAATGTGCGCACATTCCATCAGTAATATATAAGAGGAGGATAATTATGAAAATTGCAAGAATTCTCATTTCGGGAATTGTGTTGCTGTCCCTTTGCCTTAGCATCGTAGGATGTGGCGGCGATAACGGATCGGCTCCACCATCTTGGACTAGTAGTCTAGATGCTGCTTCAGAATTTAGAGGAGAACTGGAGAATCCTGTTGTAAAACACTTATCCGATAGGAATCTCAATGAGGAGGCAAGTGTAGCATTACAGCTATTTATGGAGAACTACGGTGGTTCGATTGAACATGTCAATACCACTTTTGCAGAGAAGTTCGATGCGTTAGCTAATGCTATACTAACGGATAATTCACCGGACTTATTTGACTATCACTGGAATGCATTCCCCCACGGAATGTATCATCAGCAGTTCGAACCATTGGATAACTATGTAGACATTGACAATCCTATTTGGACCGATATCAGACCAATTATGGAGCAATTCAAGTGGAAAGGTGAACATTACTACCTACCCGTCAATCAATTTGTTAATGCTACAATGCACTATGATAGGGATATTCTAGTTGACAAAATGGGTTATGAGGATCCTAAGGCTTTGTATGACCGTGGCGAATGGACTTGGGATACTTTTTATGATATGATTGTTGACTTCACAAATGCTGAGGACGGCAACATTGGCTATTTTGGATTAAGTGCTGCTTTCTTCATAGCAACAACCGGAACAACAATGGTTGATGTAATGGAGTTTAAATACAGAGGTGGATGGATTCCGATGACTAATCGGAACATGTTCAAGGCGATTGAAGAATACTTCGGTGGTACGAACGTGTGGTTCGATGATGAGCCGAACTTTAAAGGTGACCGATTAGAACTAGGTGACCTTTACATCGAACA
>CALLQQ010000007.1 GCA_938014915.1 uncultured Clostridia bacterium | reverse complement strand
GTGGTATACGGTGGCATACCCATTCTCATCCACTTCTCCACCTGCAGCTCGGATATCGTCTATTAGATCTAATGCATTGAGCAAAGCGTTGCCCGATACTCTATCGAATAACCTTTTTCTTTCTGCCATTTTCATTCCTCCTCATATTCAGCGGTGGGGATACCACCTTCATATATTAATTTCTTCTCATCAATTGTGATGTCCGGATTGCCCTCAACTGGTAAATCTGCACTTACGGTTGTAGTGACTATATCCGGTATCTCCTGCGTGGTCGTTGTAGTAACTTCCGTTGTAGAGGTGCTGACAAATTCACCATGCTGTTCCGATTCTTCATTGTCTTTGTTCTTGCCTTTGCTAATCAGTAAAAATAAAGCTAGTGCAACTAAAAATGCACTAGCTACTACAATTATTATCTTTTTGATGTCCATCTTAAACCTCCTATTTTAAATAGTAATCAGCACGCAGTGTCATTGGTATTTCAATATCCGTTACATTCTTATTAAACGCCCTAACCGGAATTTGCAATGTATAGCTCATCTTCAGCTTAACCGAATCAGCTACTGCAAAATCCACATTTAGATCGGATATGATGAATACATCAACACCGCTAGGGGAGTGATAGTATAATCCGCCACTGTCTTCAAGTCCGAGTTCGGATTCAAAAAGCTGATAAAAGGCGGCTTCATCTAAATCATCAACATAATCATCGCCATTACTGATAGATGAGAAAATCTGCTGTCCTGTTTTAGTTACAAAGCTATCAATCACAAGCTGTGTATCTTTCCTAACCCCCGATGCAAGTGAGATAATTTGAGCAACTTCAAGCACCCCTGCGAAGATAATCACTATCGATAGCATGATAACAACAGTCCATATATGTGAGCCACCTTTACTGCAGGTGCATATTCGCTTAATCTTTCGTACCACTGTATTCTCCCTCATGGTTTATAATATCGTTGGGATAAGCCTGACCGTCTTATCTTTAAATTCACCGGAATATTAACTGCATCGCCCAATCCGTCAATTACCGTATCCATCTCTAGTGTCACGCTAATAGTATCGGATAGCTGGACAGTTTTTGCCGATTCGTCAAGCCAGTCCGCACTCCACGATACTGACGGAGATAGTCCCGTTTCTTCACTAAGTTCATTGTACCGTTCTGCCACTTCCGGTGTGATGCCGCCGCATACAGTAGCTATCCCCACCATTTCATTCGCAAACCTAGTTAGTTTTAACTGTGTTGCAAGTAAGCTAAATGCCGATATTGCAACAGCTAATACCATCATCGATACTAGCACCAGTATGACCGTGCTAATATATCCAGCACCTTTTCTATCTTTTACTACTTTAATTAGTTTTTGCAAGCGCCCCACCTCCATTAAAATAAGTCTGTTAGTGATGATATAATCTGCACTACTAACACTACGATATACATCAGTCCAAAGCAGGCAAGGAGTGCAAACGATAGCTTGCGCACTTTACCGGGAACCTTAACCGCCTCCGCTTTAAGTCCTTGGCGCTGAACTTCTGCGAACTTAAAGGAAAGTGAATCCCAGTATACTCTTGTGTCATCACCTTGAATAACTTTGATTAGTCCTCTTATTACTTCTGACAATGCACTGCTCCCGACCCTGCTTTCAAGACGGGTAAGTGCCGCTTCTTCACTGCCCGACCGCATAGCCGCAATTGTTATTTCCAGCTCCTGCGCTAGTTCCTTACCGCAAGTTTTCTTAAATCTTTCTAGTATGCCGATAATATCACGGTTGAGTGTTATGGATTTATCTATCGTGAATACTAATCTTGGTAAGTCCGCTTCAATCTTTTTTCTCTTTTCTTCAAGTTGTTTATTCACCGCACGCACCGAATTGAAGTACATTAGTATACTGAGAAATAAAACAGCAGGAATTAGAATCGGTAAAGTGAAATATACGGGGATTAATAAAGGAAGCACTGCGATAGCTTTTAAGATAGCTCTCATCGTATATGTTTCTGGATTATCCGATATATTTGCCGCCTTTAAGTCCGTTGCAAGCTTTGCCCGTTTATATGGATTCAGCCGTAATAGATTACCCAAAGTCAAGCATAAATCGTCAACCGCTACTTTGAGTGTTCGTACTTTTCCTCTTTGCCTTTTACCTAGACTGATTACCGCCTTTGAGCTCCTTGCCGATGGTACACGCAGTGCATTTGCAAAGAACATATAAAAGCTAACAGCAAGTAATATTGTCGTCAAAATACTTATTAACACCTAACCCCTCCTATCTTTTGTATTCTATCGGTTGTGTGAATTTAAACATCAAAATCGTTGACACTACCGACACGACCGCAACTATTGCTAATACTATTTTGCCGGGCACGGAAAACATCAGAGTGTTAAACCAATCTCTATTCAGTAGACGAAGTAACGGGATATTGCCTATTACAAGCATTAGCAATGTTAGGAATTCCCGCCTTGGCTCATAGAGTAAAATATCGAGTTCTGCATTTATTATTCTAATGTCGCTAAGCTTATTAGCTATTGGTAGTAGTGTGTATTTTAGATTTCTATCTGTCTGACAGTCGATTAGTCCATCTATCCACTCAGCGAATACCGAATTGTTCAGCTTTCCTTTTAGCCGTCTTAATGCATGGGAAGTGTCTGGATTAATTGCTACATCACCTAAAAAGCCTTTGAAGATATCTTGAATTGGCGGCTTTAGATGATTGATGTTTTCTTCTACTGCGGTGATAATGCTATCCGTGCGAATATATGCAGTTGTTATTATGCTCAGTGCAGTTTCAAGCTCATCTCTTGCAAGGCGGTTATGACCCGCAATGACCGAGCGCACATAGAGAAATGGCACGAGTGCAAGAACAATACTGATAATCGGCAGTATTAGCAAATTACCGATTATCAATGAAAATACCAGTCCTACAAAGAACAGCACTATTGATGTAGTGCATAGTACAGTGAACTGCGCACCCTTGCCCGACATTTCAAGTGCGTTCCTTGTATCCATTATGGCAAGCTTTATCTTATTTTGGTCTGCACCTTTTTTCGCTAGTTTCACTTGTCGGGTAAGTTTCGGTTTCTTCCCGATTATCGATAATATATCGTTCGTTATCTTTTCCGGCGATAAGTCTAGCAGTAGGTATATTCCCACCGCAAGCCCTGTGAATAGTATCAAACTAATTAAATGCAAGTCCATCCCTCCTTAACTGGACAAGGTGCGACAAGTTGTCGCACCTTGAAGTAGTCTTTGATATTTTACTGTGTCGACACCGTTCTCACGGAGTCTTTTTAATAGTGAATTCGATACTGGGTTACAGCGGACAAATGCCTGTTTCTTAACATCAAAGCTCCACAACGTGCGGAGTTCTCCTTTATAGTCGCATAGTTCCATTTCTGCAATTTCCATTATTCTGCGTGTGTTATCTTCAAGTTGCTTAGTAAATATTACAATCGGGAAAGCTTCAAGCATTAGAGGTTCAACTTCATGGTAGCTCATTCCGTATTTGCGGGCGCCGAGTGTCGCAAGCCTTCTATATGTTGCA
>CALLQQ010000006.1 GCA_938014915.1 uncultured Clostridia bacterium | reverse complement strand
GTTGCTTTCATGCTCATGTCGTCCCTCATGCGAGGGACGTGGATTGAAATAGTACATACGAAATTATAGATGTGTTCGAAGTGGAGTCGTCCCTCATGCGAGGGACGTGGATTGAAATCGCAAGGCGGCGGAAGATGGCGGGTACTCAAGCACGTCGTCCCTCATGCGAGGGACGTGGATTGAAATAGTCTGCTGACGGTGTGCCATCAGAGTTAGAATTGTCGTTCCTCACTTTATTAAACTAGAAGAGGAAGATTATTTCTTATTGCATGTTAAAAAATGCGTGAAAGCGGATTTATGATTGGGATACATATCTTACATATATCAACAACGTAGAAGGGCGGTAGGATCGTGTTGAAATACGCAAGATGGTATAATTAGTTCAGGAGATAACAAGTGAATCAACACTTTAAGGAGGTGATAGTATGAAGAAAATTGACTATATTGAGCTTTTGAAGGAAATGGAATCTGCTACCGTGATTAACATTGAGCATGTTGTGGGGGATTATTATATGCGTGAATATAAGAACGCATGTATATTACTAAGAAAGCTTGAACGAGATGAAGAGGTGCTGTATTCAACTGTGGGGTACTTTCCTACAAAAGACGACTTGCTTAGGAATGTTAAGAGATAAGATAGGTTAAGCATTTTAGTTCAACAAAAGATGAGGATAGCAGCAAAGAAGCTGCTGTTCTTTTCTTGTAATGGGATAAGTATAGTAAGATGGTATTTTTACAGTATCCGTTTTACTAGCCGCGATTAATTGTATTTTAACAATCAAAAATATCTAATTTTTCATATAACGCAAGGTTTTTCTCCATCTTCGGTATTATACATTAAGAGAAATCCGTTTCGATTTAAAAGAATTTCACCGCACCTTTATTAGCGCGCTACTCCTGCCGTGGTTTAGCCACCGAGCATAATCGTTTGACTCACATTCGCCACCCCGTCGCCGTTCCTACGGTACTTGATTTCAAACTACGATTATGATATACTACTAGTAATATTATTTATAATTTTATGGAGGCTTATATGTCAAAGATTGCAGTAATGGGATTTGGTGTTGTGGGCTCGGGCACAGTCGAGGTAATCTACAACTCCAAACAGAGTATAGAAAGAAAAACGGGTAAAACAATCGAAGTTAAGCATATACTTGATTTGCGTGACTTCCCCGACAGTCCGTATGCGGATAAACTAACTAAGGACTTTAATGATATACTTAATGATAGTGAAGTTGATATAGTTGTCGAGGCTATGGGCGGGCTAAATCCTGCCTATGATTTTTGCAAAGCTTGCTTATTAGCAGGTAAAAGTGTTGTTACGTCCAATAAAGAGCTTGTAGCGGCAAAGGGAGCCGAGCTTTTGCAAATTGCAAGCCAAAATAACGTGAATTTCTTTTTTGAGGCTAGTGTAGGTGGGGGAGTGCCTATAATTAGACCCCTTCATATGTGCCTAGCAGCAAACGAAATTAATGAAATTGCTGGTATATTGAATGGCACTACCAACTTCATTTTAACAAAGATGATTAGAGAGAAAATGACCTTTGATGATGCCCTCTCACTAGCGCAGGAATTGGGATATGCTGAGAGTGACCCCTCTGCCGATGTTGATGGGCACGACTCATGCCGCAAAATTTGCATTCTAGCATCGCTTGCTTTTGGCAGGCACGTGTATCCCGAGAACATATATACGGAGGGAATCACCAAAATAACCGCTGAAGATGTTGAATATGCAGGAAGTTGGGGCGGTGCTGTTAAGCTAATCGGATGGGCTAAGGCAGTTAATAAAAACGGTGCAAAGGAATCCGATGTTATTGCTATGGTGTGCCCAGCGTTCGTATCGTCGGATAGTCAGCTTGCTAGTGTTGATGACGTTTTTAATGGCATATTGGTTAGAGGAGATGCGACGGGCGATGTCGTTTTCTATGGTAAAGGTGCAGGCAAATACCCAACAGCAAGCTCCATGGTTGCTGATGTTATCGACGTCGCAAAGGCTAATGGCACTTCGCAAACATTAACATGGGAAGATTCTGAACAAGACTTTCTTCTTGATTATAAAGAAGCCGAACTTGCAAAGTATGTTCGTGCAGAATGTGAAAGTAGGGAAGATTGCGAAAAACTCATTGAACGTGAATTTGGGCAAGTTACATTACTTTCAAGAAAGAACTGCCCTAAGAATGAAATTGCATTTGTCACACCTATTATGACAGAAGGTAGAATCGATGATAATATCGCCAAATTAGAAGATAGTGGCATGAAGATTCTTTCCACTATCCGAGTGCTAGATTATTAAAGCCTATATAATATTTTTTAGGGAAGGCTATGTTATAAATGATAAAGATTAGAATCCCCGCCACTAGCGCAAATTTAGGCGCAGGATTTGATGCGCTAGGTCTTGCAGTTAGCTGCTATAACTATGTAGGAATGCAAGAGTATGACGGTGTAAAAATAACATCAAAAGACAAACATAATATACCGCTTGATAAAAGTAATTTAATATATCAAACCGCAAAACAAGTTTATGATATTTGTGGAAAAAGGTTCAGCGGTTTAATGATTGAGCAAGAGAGCAACATCCCAATGACTAGAGGACTTGGGAGTAGTTCGGCATGCATCATTGCGGGACTTGTTGGTGCGAATACTCTACTGGGGAATCCTCTTTCCCACGATGATTTAGTTAATCTATCAGCCAAAATTGAGGGACATCCAGACAATACCGCACCATGCTTATTGGGCGGAATTGTTACCGCTGTTTTTGATAGTGGCAAGGTCCATTGGGTAAAGCAAGAAGTATGCGGTCACCTTGATTTCGTTGCAATAATCCCCAATTACACAGTAAAAACTGAAACTGCGAGAGCTTGCCTACCGATGCAGGTATCGCACAAAGATGCAGTATTCAATTTGTCGAGAGCGGCGCTATTCTCAGCTTCAATCCTTACAGGGAAGTATGAGAATTTGCAGGTAGCAACCGAGGATAGACTTCATCAGAATTTTCGGTTAAAATTAATGCCGAACGTGGAGCAAGTAATGCAAGTAGCCGAAAGATTAGGCGCATATGCGTCCTATATAAGTGGTGCAGGACCGACAATAATGTCAATAGTTGATGCAAATAAAGTGGGATTTGTTGCTGAACTGAGAAATGCATTAAATAAGCAAGGTCTAGATGAATGGCAGTTGTTAAAACTAAATATAGATAACCAAGGTACAACCATTTTAAAGTAATATATCAACTAAAAATAGGAGGATGAAAACATGTTGCCAAGGATAGGAATCAGACCAGTAATTGACGGGCGTCAGTTCGGAGTAAGAGAGGATTTAGAAGAACAAACAATGCGAAT
The DNA here is from genome assembly GCA_938014915.1 of uncultured Clostridia bacterium. Taxonomy (GTDB): domain Bacteria; phylum Bacillota; class Clostridia; order Oscillospirales; family Ruminococcaceae; genus JAAZLM01. The sequence goes on along the minus strand of CALLQQ010000006.1, from coordinate 1,733 downwards.
GGCTAAGTCCGCTGCCGAGCTAATATCAGCGAATGTTTTTCATGCAAATGGACAACCCGTTGAATGTGTTATCGCCGATACAACAATAGGCGGGGGAGCGGAGGCTGCCGCTTGCGCTGATAAATTTTCTAAAGAAAATGTATGCGCAACTCTATCGGTAACACCTTGCTGGTGTTATGGAAGTGAAACTATGGATTTAGATCCGCTTACAATTAAAGCAGTATGGGGATTTAATGGTACAGAAAGACCGGGAGCTGTATATTTAGCAGCTGTTATGGCAGCACATAATCAAAGAGGGCTGCCAGCATTCTCAATCTATGGTCACGAAGTTCAAGATAAAGACGATACAGAAATTCCCGAAGATGTAAAGGAAAAAATTCTGCGCTTTGCTCGATCCGCTATCACGGTCGGCACAATGCGCAATAAAGCCTACCTTAATATTGGCGGTGTTTCGATGGGTATTGCAGGCTCATATTGTGATGCCGATGTATTTCAGAAGTACTTTGGACTAAGAGCAGAATGGACCGATATGAGTGAGATTATCCGCCGTATCGAGCTTGGAATTTACGATCACGACGAATATGAGAAGCTCATGTCATGGATAAAGGCTAATATTAAAGAGGGCGCAGATCGCAATAAACCAGAAAAGGCTCATTCACGCAAGGAGAAAGATGCCGAATGGGAATACTGTGCTAAAATGACCCTAATTTTCATGGATTTAATGCAGGGTAATCCGAAACTTGCCGAGATGGGCTTTGAAGAAGAATCAAGAGGTAAAAATGCTATTGCTGGCGGATTCCAAGGGCAGAGGCAGTGGACGGACTTCCGCCCTAATGCTGATTTTACCGAAGCTATTATGAATTCTAGCTTCGATTGGAATGGCAAGCGTGAACAGTTTGTTTTTGCCACTGAGAACGATACTTTGAATGCTGTTACTATGATATTCCTACATCTTTTGACTGCTAGGGCATCGGTCTTTGCTGATGTTCGCTCATATTGGAGTGCAGAGTCAATGGAAAGAGTAACTGGTAAAAAGGCTGAAGGCTTGGCTGCTAATGGTATAATACACTTAATTAATTCCGGTGCAGCAGCACTTGATGGAACGGGCGAACAGAAAGACGAAAATGGTAACCACACTATGAAACGTTGGTGGGATATTACCGATGAAGATATAAAAGCTTGTCTTGATGCAACTGAATTCACCCCAGCGAATGTCGAATACTTCAGGGGCGGTGGATTTTCGTCAACATTCTCAACTAAGGGCGAAATGCCCGTCACAATGGCGAGAGTAAATATTATCGACGGTATCGGACCGACACTACAAATTGCAGAGGGTTATACTGTTGAGCTGCCGGACGATGTGAATAAAGCCCTACTTGATAGGACTGATCCGACTTGGCCGTCAACTTGGTTCACTCAGAAAATTACTGGAGAAGGTGCATTTACAGATACCTATTCAGTTATGGCAAATTGGGGAGCGAATCACGGTGCATTTTCCTACGGTCATATTGGAGATGACTTAATCACAGTCGCTTCAATGCTCCGAATTCCAGTTAGCATGCATAATGTTGAAAAGGAACGCATTTATCGTCCTCACTCATGGAGTGCATTCGGCACTAACGATTTAGAAGGCGCCGATTATAGGGCATGCAAACATTATGGACCTATCTATAAGTAGAATAGTTTAAATTTCAGTAATGATATAATTAATCTCCCTCTAGTAGAATTTATTC
>CALLQQ010000005.1 GCA_938014915.1 uncultured Clostridia bacterium | reverse complement strand
ATTAGAATGAGAATTTTAAGCCGATTTTATACCTTATATATAGGGGGGGATTCTGGCGGATAAAATGAAATTAAGTTTTGTTTACTTTAATTTCATGAATGATAACGGTTACAGTTACTTTTTTCTTAATCATTAACTAAAAGCACTTGAATATATTTCTGCTTTATAATATAATTGTTTCCGAGTGAGCAAAATTCACTACGAAATTATAAACAGGAGGATGAAAATGAAATTCGGTTACTTTGATGATTCTCGTAAAGAATATGTCATTACTTCACCGCAAACACCGTATCCGTGGATAAATTATTTAGGAACGCAGAAATTCTTCTCCCTTATTTCCAACACGGCTGGCGGATACCATTTTTACAAGGATGCACGTTTAAGACGAATCACGCGTTATCGTTATAATAATGTTCCCGTCGACGTTGGGGGACGATACTTTTATATAAACGATGGCGGCGATATCTGGTCACCAGGTTGGTCACCAGTAAAGGCGGAGCTTGATTCATATGAATGTCGTCACGGTATGGGCTATACTACTATTAATGGTAAAAGGGGCGATATTTCGGCAGAGGTTACCTTCTTTGTACCAATGGACTTCGACGGTGAAGTTCAAAAAGTCACGATTAAGAATGAGGGTAAGGAAAAGAAGAAAATTGTCCTTTTCTCCTTCCTCGAATGGTGCCTATGGCAAGCATACGACGATATGACAAACTTCCAACGTAACTTTAATACGGGTGAAGTTGAAATTGTCGACTCAACAATTTACCATAAAACAGAGTATAAAGAACGTCGCAACCACTATGCTTTCTACACAGTAAATAGCGAAATTACCGGCTATGATAGTGATAGAGAGAGTTTTATGGGTCTTTATAATGGATTTGATTCGCCGCAAGCCGTTGTTGCTGGCAAGTCAAATATGTCCGTCGCCGATGGCTGGTCGCCTATTGCATCGCACAGTATTGAAATTGAGCTTGAACCGGGCGAGCAAAAGGACTTAGTTTTCTTATTGGGTTATATTGAGAATGCTCAAGAGGAAAAGTTCGAGAGCAAGAATGTAATTAATAAGAAAAAGGCCATCGCTATGATGGAGTCGATGAATACAACTGAAAAGGCCGACGCTGCATTAGCAGAACTAAAAGCTCATTGGGATGCACTTCTTACTCAATATAAGGTGGACAGTCCCGACGATAAACTTAACCGCATGGTAAATATCTGGAATCAGTATCAGTGCATGGTAACATTCAATATGTCCCGCTCTGCATCGTATTTTGAATCGGGAATCGGGCGTGGAATGGGCTTTAGGGATTCTAATCAAGACTTGCTTGGTTTCGTTCATCAAATTCCAGAAAGAGCACGTGAAAGGCTGCTTGATTTAGCTGCCACAATGCTTGAGGACGGCGGCGCATATCACCAATATCAGCCACTAACTAAAAGAGGTAATCATGAGCTTGGTACTAATTTCAATGACGATCCTCTATGGATGATACTTGCTACATCGTCTTATATTAAAGAGACGGGCGATCTTGGTATTCTCGATGAGATGGTGCCATATGACAACGATCCTGATAAAGCGGACACAATGCTCGACCATTTAAAGAGGGCATTCAATCATGTTATTACAAAGGTTGGACCGCACGGACTCCCACTAATCGGACGTGCCGATTGGAACGATTGCATTAACCTGAACTGCTTCTCCAACACACCGGGCGAGTCATTCCAAACAACGGAAAGCAAGGACGGCAAAGTTGCCGAATCCGTTATGATTGCTGGAATGTTCACTTTCATCGGCCCTGAATATGCTGAAATCTGCAAATTAGTCGGCGATGAAGATGAATCGAAACGTGCCTCTGCTGAAGTTGAAAAGATGAAAGAAATCATCATGGAACATGGATTCGACGGTGATTGGTTCATTCGTGCATACGATGACTTCGGTAGAAAAATGGGTAGTAAGGAATGTGAAGAGGGTAAGATATTTATCGAACCGCAAGGATTCTGCGTAATGTCCGATCTGGGCAAGGAGGACGGAACCGATATTCGTGTTCTCGATAGTGTCAAGAAGTATCTTGATACCCCGTACGGACTTGTTCTAAACAATCCTGCTTATACATCCTACTATATTGAATATGGTGAGATTTCCTCATACCCTCCAGGTTATAAGGAGAATGCTGGTATATTCTGCCATAACAATGCATGGATTATATGCGCTGAGGCTCATGTAGGACGTGGCGAACAGGCATTCGAATACTATTCGAAAATTGCTCCTGCCTATCTTGAAGATATTAGTGACCTCCACAGAACTGAGCCGTATGTATATGCTCAAATGGTGGCGGGCAAGGATTCTAAAAGACATGGCGAGGCAAAGAACTCATGGCTAACTGGTACGGCAGCATGGAATTTCGTCGCTGTATCCCAATATATCCTTGGTATCAAGCCGGCATATAGCGGACTTGAAATTAATCCATGTATCCCGAAGGATTGGGACGGATTCAAGGTTTCGAGGCTATTCCGTGGCGCAACTTACGACATTAATGTTACAAATCCTAATAATATCTGCAAAGGTATTGCTAGTATAACCGTTGATGGTAAGAAGATTGATGGCAATATTCTACCTGTATTCGGCGATGGCAAGACACATAAAGTTGAAGTTGTAATGGGCTAGAGGCTAATTAAATAAGATGAAAATCCTCCCGACTTAATAGATCGGGAGGATTTCTCTATTTTTAATTCAGATAGAGTAATATGACGTATTACCCTATCACTTCATAATTATCGGCGGCAGTATCTTTGGTTGCGTGCTCGCTAATTGCGACAACTTTAACTTTCAGAGGAGTTTTCCCCATATTAATCTCAATTTCATCGCCGATTTTCACCTTGTAGGAGGCACGTGCCACATTCCCATTCACGACAATTTTGCCAGCATCGCATGCCTCATTGGCAACGGTGCGCCGCTTTATTAATCTAGTTACCTTTAAGTATTTGTCGATTCTCATTCCATCCTCCAATTTTATATAAAGATAAATCGACAAGCCAATATCCCAATGAGAATCGGCTTAGTCGATTAATCGCATTCGTATTCGTTTAATCTATCAGGATTAAACTATTTCGCTACTGCTTCTTTAAGAGCTCTTCCTGCCTTAAATGCTGGAACCTTTGTTGCTGGAATCTTGATTGGCTCTTTTGTTGCTGGATTTATACCATCTCTAGCTTTTCTATCGCGAACCTCAAATGTACCGAACCCAACTAATTGAACTTTTTCACCGGTTGCTAGTGTTTCAACTATTGTATCAATTACTGCTGCGAGTGCCTTTTCCGAATCCTTCTTCGACAACTCTGTCTTTTCAGCAATCGATGCTACCAATTCTGCTTTTGTCATTTTGATTACCTCCAATAAATTTATCTAAACAATGCCCTACATTCCGCACTGTTTATAGCTTTTCTTAGCCTTCTTCCATAGCTTGTCCAGCTCATCGGCATCTAGATCTTTTAGGTCACTCCCGTGTGAATTTGCAATTTCCTCCGCCTTACAGAATCTAGCTACGAATTTATCGCATGATTTATTCAGTGCAAGTTCCGCATCAATGCCAATCTCCCGTGCTACATTGACACATGAGAATAGCAAATCGCCAAGTTCCTCCTCGCAGTCCTGCGTATCCCCTGCCGTCATAGCATTAATAGCCTGCTCAAGTTCCTTTAGCTCGCTCTTTAAGTCACGCATTGCACCATCAACATTTTCATAACGATAACCTGCTTTTCCCGCCCTGCTCCCGACCTTCTGACTGCGCATTAATGCGGTGAATGAGCGTGGCACATCTTTCAATGTTTCGCTATAACTATGCTGATTCTTCGTTTGCATTTTGATGCTATCCCAATTGCGAAGCACCTCATCTGTATTATCGACCTTAATATCGCCGAATATGTGCGGATGACGTATAATTAACTTTTTGCAAATCTCGTTAGAAACATCATCGAAATTAAACCTATCTTCCTCCGCCGCTATTTGCGAATGGAATACGACTTGCAATAAAACATCGCCCAGTTCTTCCCTCATCGAATCGCTATCATCTTTATCGATAGCATCGATCAGTTCATAAACTTCTTCAATTAAGTTACTGCGAATGGAATCGTGGTCCTGTTCTTTATCCCACGGGCAGCCGTCCTCACTCCTGAGGATTTCCATAATCCTTAGCAAATCATATATCGTATATTTTTCTTTGTTTATAAATTGCTGCATATGGCTTAATCCCCTTTGCAATGCTGATGCGTTGCACTTTCCCTGCTTGTTCTTTATCATATTACCTTATTCCGCTAAATATTTCAAGTGTATTTTCATTTTTTATGATTAATTTTATCAAATATCTCATTTTTTCTTATACCGCCGGTCAGAAATAGCACTATTGCATATAAAATTGCCCCAAATCCTATGCATACAATCGTTTTAGCTTTCGGTTGAAATTCTAAAAAAGATGAATTTTTCATCAATGCGGCGCCAACCGCACAAGCTATTCCTGCAATTGTCGGCAGTATGAAAATGCGTTTTATTCGCAAACCCACCCCAGCATTATGTAGTAGCAATGCGATGCCGATTACAGTAATTACTGAATACGATATAGTTGTTGATATTGATGCACCTAGAATATTAACTGAGGGAATCCGAATTAGCACGACATTGCCTATCAATTTTATTACGGCGCAGAATGCCATTAGCTTAACGGGTAAATCCGTTCTGCCTATTGCTTGCAACATGCTGAATACCGGTGTCACTATCGCAAACATTATCGCACCAATTGACATTACCGCAAGTGGCAATGCCGCAATGCTAACTTCGCTCGGGCGATTCGGGTATAAAAGCATTAATGCTGGTTCCGCCATGACGAAAAGACCAAGTCCAGCCGGAATTGCAAATAATGCCGATGCTCGGAGTACGGTCTCGATATTATGCTTAATAGCCACTTTATTACCGACCGACCATGATGCGGTTAAGCTCGGCAATGCGCTCTTGCCGAACATCGTTGACATTGCTGGAATGAATGCAATAATCGTCGATGCTAGCCCCGTATACGATCCGTAAATGAAATTCGCCAGTTCATCAAGCGACACACCATCAATTAAAGCGAATTTATATTTCTCGGCGAAATAGCGCGGACTTGCTTTAATTGCACTGCTGAGCCCCCTTATTATAGTTGCTAAATCTATTAGTGATGATATGCTAATAAATGCCGCCCCGATAGCAATGGGAATTGCCGTTATGAAAAGCCTCGAAAATATTTCCCTATTTGTCGATTCTCCTTGCGAATGTTTTAGATCCTGCCGTTTTATCCCGTCACCATAGATTCTATGCCTGATTAGCACGGCGACAAGACCGGCAAATGTGCTTATCGTGACGCCAAGCGTCGCCGCCGCCGCCGCATACGGGAGTGTGAGCATTGTCGCCTGCTCGAATGTCGTCGCCGCCTTGCCGAATACTAATCCGCCCCGCTCATAGCTGCGAATCCCGTATTGCAATACCCCATAGGATAGCCCAAGCCCGAATACCGCTTTAACAAGCGACTCGACAACCTGTGATACCGCAGTAGGGTACATATTCTGGAGTCCCTCATAATAGCCACGATATACTGCCATCACGCAGCAGAAGAACACGCTCGGCGCCATTGCTATTACCGCCATATATGCATCGGGATTCTGTGCAAGATTATTTGAAAATACTCTTGCACAGGCTAGAATAACAATACTGCCGATAAGCCCGACCAGACTAAAATATATGAGCGATATCCGCTTAATCTTCCTTAAATTGCACACATTCCCCTTTGCTGAATTTTCTGCAACAAGCCTCACAACGGCGATGGGCAATCCAGCCGCAACAATGGAATATACAGGCCAAAATAGACCGTATGCGGAACTGAAATACCCCATACCACTACCACCTAAGATATTTGCAAGCGGTATCTTAAATACTGCTCCTACAACTTTTGTAATAATCATTGCAACAAAAAGAATTATCGAACTCTTAAAGAGACCTTGTTTCTCGGTCATTAAATCGCTCCTTTTTTACACCAACAATTCATACCTTTATTCATTATATTTGCTATTGCCACCTTTAATAACCCAAATCAGCAATTGCTATCTCTAATAACCCAAATCAGCAATTGCACCTTTAATGACGTGCAATATTTTTTGTCGTATAAAAGCTCTTTTATTGCCGCATTACTTGATAACTAGTGCTTTCTATGATAAGATAACCATATACTATTTATTTTTTCCATCTTTGTTTTACAATTATTTAAGATAGGACTAAAAAAGAAAATGAGGATGATTATATGAACTATAACTTTTCAGGGAAGGTATCTTCCTTAAAACCATCGGCAATTAGAGAAATTCTCAAATTCACTGCCGATCCGTCCGTTATACCGTTTGCCGCTGGCAATCCCGCAGCCGAGGCTTTCCCCACGGAGGAAATTGCGGCAATTAGCAGTACGATACTTGCCGATAATCCAATCGGCGCACTGCAATATAGCATTACGGAGGGGTATCCCCCACTCCGCAACTGGGTAAGACGTCATTTAGATAAGCAAGGCATCATAGGCGAAGATGATGATATCATCATCACATCGGGAGCGCAACAGGCAATTGA
>CALLQQ010000004.1 GCA_938014915.1 uncultured Clostridia bacterium | reverse complement strand
ATTTCAGTAGAAAATCAAGTTGTAATTATATATGCAGTTATTAATAACTTCCTAGTAGATATTCCTGTCGATAAAATTAGAGAATATGAAAAGCAGCTTTTTGAATATATTAATTCGACCTATCCAGAAATTACTGGAGGGATTAAAAGTGAGAAGATACTCACGGAAGAAAATGAGCAAAAATTACGTGAAGTATTGCAGGATTTCGCAAAAAAATTCCTATCAACGATTTAGTTTATAATGAGGGGAGCGATTAAATGGCGGTCGGCAGCATGAAAGATATTAAAAGACGTATCAAAAGTGTTGAAAGTACAATGCAGATAACGAAAGCTATGGAGCTAGTTGCTTCCTCAAAATTAAGGAAGGCAAAGCAAAGAGCGGAAGATTCCCGCCCGTTCTTTAATGCACTCTATGAAATAATGAGTGAAATATCCGCCGAGAATTCGGACTTCTCTTCTCCGTACACGAAGAAGAGGGATGTGAAGCAATCACTATACATAGTTATTGCTGGCGATAGAGGACTTGCAGGCGGATATAATAGCAATGTGTTAAGACTTGCAGAAAATGATGCTAAGGGCAAAAATGTGAAGATATTAGCAATTGGGAAAAAGGCAGTAGAATTCTTTTCTAAACGGGGAGCGAATATTTTAGAGGGATATGCTGGTATAGCTGAAACAATCACCACTGAAGAAACAAGCGTCCTATCGGATATTGTAACAAAGCAATTCCTTGACGGTGAAGTTGACGAAGTGAAGCTTTATTTTACGGAATTCGTATCTACTCTTAGCCAGGAACCGAGAACATTACCCGTATTACCAATTGCACGTTTTGAAAAGAAAGATGGCAACCACCGCTCACTAACTTCATATGATCCATCACCGGAGCAAGTATATGATAGGTTGGTACCGCAATATATTTCTGGATTGATTTTCGGTGCCGTAGTCGAATCCTATGCATCGGAACAGGGCGCAAGACGTGTAGCAATGGAATCGGCAACTGATAATGCTGATGAGATGATAGAGGAATTATCGCTGCTATATAATAGAGCAAGACAAGCGAGTATAACTCAGGAAATTTCCGAAATTGTATCGGGTGCTAAGGCACAGGACTAGCGGTGCAGCAATCATAATCAAGACAAGCGGGCAGAATCAAGTTGAACTTGATTAGTCAAGAAAGGGTTGAATGCTAGAATGCAGAATGAAAATATAGGTGTAGTCGTTCAAATAATTGGCGCAGTCGTCGACATTAGATTTTCTAAAGAGCGATTGCCGAAACTACTCAATGCAATAATTATTGAAAATGAAGATAAAAAAATCACTGTTGAGGTTGCCCAGCACATTGGCGACGATATCGTAAGATGCATAGCAATGAGCAGCACTGATGGGCTAATCCGTGGATTAAAAGCTACTGATACAGGTGCGACGATTTCAGTACCAGTCGGTGAACAGACATTGGGTAGGATATTCAATGTATTGGGCGATGCCATTGATGAAAAGCCCGCTCCCGATACCGATGAAAAGTGGGAAATTCACAGAAGTGCGCCATCATATGAGGAGCAGGAGGCATCATCGGAAGTTCTTGAAACGGGGATCAAAGTTGTTGATCTGATTGCACCATATCTAAAGGGCGGTAAAATCGGGTTATTCGGCGGTGCGGGAGTTGGTAAAACTGTTATTATAATGGAGCTTATCAATAATATCGCAACGCAACATGGCGGAATCTCCGTATTTACAGGTGTAGGAGAACGAACCCGTGAGGGGAACGATCTATATAATGAAATGATAGAGTCCGGCGTTATTAACAATACTGCCCTAGTATTCGGGCAAATGAATGAGCCGCCCGGCGCTAGAATGAGGGTAGGACTATCGGGGCTTACGATGGCGGAATACTTCAGGGATCAACAAGGACAGGACGTTCTCCTGTTTATAGATAATATATTCCGATTCACTCAAGCGGGATCTGAAGTATCGGCATTGCTAGGGAGAATGCCCTCTGCGGTAGGATATCAGCCAACATTAGCCACTGAGATGGGCCAATTGCAGGAGAGAATCACCTCTACTAAAAAGGGCTCAATTACATCGGTTCAGGCAGTATATGTTCCGGCAGACGACTTAACAGACCCAGCACCAGCGACTACTTTTGCGCATCTTGACGCTACAACGGTACTTTCAAGGCAGATTTCATCACTGGGCATTTACCCAGCGGTTGATCCGCTTGATTCCACTTCACGTATATTAACCCCTGAAATTCTAGGTGTGGAACATTATCAAGTTGCTAGAGCAGTACAATCCGTGTTACAAAGATACAAGGAATTACAGGATATAATCGCTATATTAGGTATGGATGAGATATCGGACGAGGATAAATTGATAGTGACAAGGGCAAGAAGAATTCAACGATTCCTATCACAGCCATTCTCAGTGGCGGAGCAATTTACTGGAATGCAAGGTAGATATGTGCCGCTCAAAGAAACAGTCCGTGGATTTAAGGAAATTGTCGACGGCAAGCATGATGATGTTCCTGAATCGGCATTCCTTTTCGCTGGCACAATCGACGAAGTACTTGAAAAGGCTAAGAAAGGGGAATAACAATGTCCACCTTTAAAGTTAAAGTTATTACCCCCGATAGAGTTTTTTATGATGGGGAAGTGCAGCATATCGTTGTCCGCACTACTGAAGGGGATACGGGTATATTAAAAAATCACGAGAACTATGTTGCTAGCCTTCAAGTTGGGGAAATGAAGATGAAAATTGATGACGAGTGGAAGCATGCCGCCCTAGCCGATGGTGTGATAAAAGTGGGCAAGGATGTGACAACTATTCTCAGCCATTCATGTGAATGGGCAGATGAGATTGATGTCGATCGAGCAAAAAAGGCTCAAGAAAAGGCAAGAGCGAGTCTGGAATCTAAGAAAAGTGATCTAGAATTTGATATAGCTACTTTAAAGTTAAAACGTGCCATTAACCGCATTAATATCGCCAATAGGTGGTAGATATAAAAACACGGTATCATCGTAATTGATGATACCGTGTTCGTTTTACATCTATTTTCCCGGGACGGATTCCCAATCTTTTAGGAACTGCTCAATGCCGAGCGTCGTTTGTGGATGTTTCGTCATCTGAATAAGTATGTTGTACGGAATAGTTGCTATATCGCAGCCAAGACGGGCCGCTGCCGTTACATGAATAGGATTGCGAATGCTAGCAGCAATTATTTCAGTTTCAATTGCATGTGCGTCGAATATATCTACAATTTCAGCGATTAATTCCATACCGTCAATCCCCACATCATCGAGCCTGCCGATGAACGGGCTTACATATGTAGCACCTGCACGAGCAGCAAGAAGTGCTTGAGCAGCTGAAAAAATCAAAGTAACATTTGTTTTGATGCCTTTTTCAGCGAGAATTTTTGTTGCTTTTAATCCCTCTGAACACATTGGAATTTTAATTACAATGTTCTCATGGATTTCAGCTAGGGGAATTGCCTCCTCTACCATTTTATCAGCCTCAAGTGAGATAACTTCAGCCGATATTGGACCATCAACAATTGAGGTGATTTCCTTCACAACTTCGACAAAATCACGGCCCTCTCTTGCGATTAGCGATGGATTAGTCGTAACGCCGCAAATCACACCTAAATCATTTGCCTCCTTAATTTCCTTAACATTAGCAGTGTCAATGAACATCTTCATAGATTTTCAACATCCTTTCACTCATTCGTGCATAGCAACGCTTATGCTACAAGATATTGTAACATAAAGTTTATAAGTTTGCAAGAGTGCTGAAATTGTCTTTCAGTGATGGATAGAGCGAGCGGTATATATCATAGAATTTCTCATACTCATCGGTATTTTCCGCTATCGGTTCCTGAATCTTATCTGGAGCGATAACCGCTGCGCAAGCTTCTTCTACATTTGAATAGACACCTGCGCCAACACCAGCAAGTAAAGCAACACCGAGCGCTGGTCCCTCAGTATTCTTAGTAGTTTTAACAGGGCAAGCATATAGATCGGCAAGCATTTGGCGCCATAGGGGGGAAGTTCCTCCTCCGCCGCAAGCCATCATATCATTAACGTCAATATCCATCTCACGGAAAACTTCAACGCAATCCCTAAGTGAATACGATACACCTTCAAGAACGGCACGGAGCATATCTCTCTTTGTGTGGATAGCACCCAGCCCAAAGAAAACTCCCCTAGCATTCGGATCAAGATGAGGAGTGCGTTCGCCCATCATATAAGGTAAGTAAATTAGCTTATTTGCTCCGATTGGAACACATTCGGCCTCTTTATCCATTAGGTAGTATGGATCGACGCCGAGCAATTTCGCTGTTTCCATTTCGCTAATAGATAGATTATCTCTGAACCATTTTAGGGATAATCCTGCCCCCTGAGTAACGCCCATTACATGCCATGTATTCGGCACTGCCGCACAGAATGTATGAACTCTACCCTTAGGATCGATTGAAATATTCGATGTATGTGCAAACACAACTCCCGATGTTCCAATTGTTGTGAATGCCCGTCCGTCAGATACTACACCGGTACCCACTGCCGCTGCGGCATTGTCGCCAGCACCACCAACGACGGGGATCCCTTCACAAAGACCGGTTAATTCTGCAACCTCCCTTGTTAAAGTGCCCGTAACATCAACGGATTCGTATACCTTTCCGAGCAGATTTTTATCTATATCGAGCTTATTTAGGACTTCGTCAGACCAACAACGATTTGGAATATCGAGTAATTGCATTCCCGATGCGTCGGAAACTTCAGTCGCAAATTCTCTTGTTAACATGAAACGAATATAATCTTTTGGTAGCAGAATATGACGGCACTTGTCATAATTTTCAGGTTCGTTATTCTTTACCCACATAATTTTAGCGGCAGTGAATCCAGTTATAGCCGGATTAGCAGTAATAGAAATTAATCTATCCGCACCAACTTTATTGGTAATTTCGTCAACTTCATTCGCTGTACGCTGATCGCACCAAATGATTGATGGGCGAATAACTTCCCCAGCTTTATCAAGCATTACAAGCCCGTGCATTTGCCCAGATAGTCCAATTCCTTTTACGTCGTGAGCATTCGCACCACTCTCACTCATGACTGAACGAATTGTCCCCACGGTGGCATTCCACCAGTCAATTGGGTTTTGTTCTGCATATCCATTCTTTGGGGTATATAGCGGATAGTCGATAGTTGACGAGGCGACGGCATTACCCGATTCATCGAATAAGACGGTTTTCGTGCCCGATGTTCCGATATCCACACCGATTAAATAAGCCATTTAGAACCCTCCATTTTTATCAAAAAAGTTTTATTTAAAATTTGTCCAGCACTCAAAATATGAATGCTGGACTATCCCATAAGGGCATTATACATTTAAGAATACTTATCCAAACATAATGGAATTCAGTATATTCTCAAGATATTCTTGCCTGCCGCTCCCGAGTGTTGTAACATCGCCCATTTCAAGAGCATATTTCTCAAGGTCAGCCATTGTCGCCTTACCGCTTATAATGTCAGCACCAATTCCGGATTTATAAGATGAATATCTATCATCAACGAATTGGTCCATGCGCCCATCTTCAATTAGCTTATGAGCTAGTCTTAGACCGAGTGCGAATGTATCCATTCCAGCGATATAGCTGTGGAAGATATCTTCAGCTTCGAATGAACTTCTGCGTGCCTTAGAGTCAAAGTTCAATCCGCCGTTGGTGAATCCACCAGCCTTAATAACTTCATACATACATAGTACGGCATCGTACACGTTAGTTGGGAATTGGTCGGTATCCCAGCCTAGCAACATATCACCCTGGTTAGCATCGATAGAACCGAATACATCGTTCTCCCTAGCGACACGCAATTCATGCTGGAATGTATGTCCTGCCAGGGTAGCGTGGTTTGCCTCAATGTTCATCTTGAAGTCTTTATCTAGTCCGTATTTGCGTAGGAATCCAAGAACAGTGGCCGTATCGAAGTCATATTGATGCTTTGTTGGCTCTTTCGGCTTAGGCTCAATATAGAAATCGCCCTTGAATCCAATACTGCGAGCATATTCAACCGTCATTTTCATTAGCCTTGCCATATTGTCAAGCTCTAGTCCCATGTTGGTGTTTAGGAGTGTTTCATACCCTTCACGACCGCCCCAGAATACATATCCATCACCGCCAAGACGAACGGTAATTTCAACTGCTTTTTTAATTTGTGCAGCTGCGAATGCAAAAACATCAGCATTACATGAAGTACCTGCACCATGCATATAACGTGGATTTGTAAAGCAATTTGCTGTACCCCATAGTAGCTTTTTGCCACTATTTTTCATCAATTCTTCTAGTAAATTAGTGATCTCATCTAGTCGGGAATTAGTTTCGGATAGGTTATCAGCTTCAGGAGCGATATCCCTATCGTGGAAGCAGAAATAATCAATATCGAGCTTCTCCATTAGCTCAAAAGCAGCGTGTGCTTTCGCCTTATAGATCTCCATTGAGTCGGATTGGCCAAAGCATTTATCAGCAGTACCGGCACCGAACATATCGGTTCCATCACCGCACATTGTGTGCCAATCCGATAGAGCAAATTTTAGCTGCTCACGCATTGTCTTCCCGCCGACAACTTCATCCGGATTATAATAGCGGAAAGCTAGGGGATTAGTTGACCCAGCACCCTCATATTTAATTTTGGGTATGTCTTTGAAAATTTCCTTCATTTTATATCTCCTCTCAATCTATACTTTTAGAATTCTAAAAGTATGAAAATAACGAACCGTCGAAGAAACTCACTGATGTGAGTTTCTTCAACAAGGCATTCGCCCGTGGTGACTTCTCCACATACATATATTACTTAAGTGCCTAATAGGCTAATTAAATATGTTCTCTTTAATTTTTATTTCGCTGCGCGTATAGTAAATATCTTTTTCGGGCAAACCCTCACCCGATAGAGCGTCAAACAGAATCTTTATCACCCGATATCCCTGTTCATACGGATCTTGGCAAATTGTAGCCTGTATTTTGCCATCGGCAACGAACTTCTTAATATCGTCGGTATCGTCAAAACAAATTATCCTACCGTCAAATCCTAACTCATTTGTAGCACGGATTGTGCCGGCGACACCTGCGGCAGTAAGATACAGCGCATTGATATTCCTGTTACTAGATAGCAATTCCTTTGTTACCTTATAAGAAATATCGTCATCATCATTATTCTCAACAATATCTACAATATGCAAATTGGGGAATTGATCTTTTATCGCACGTGAAAAGCCGTGAATACGCTTATTATGTCCGAGCATTTTAACCGATCCAGTCACGATGCCGATGTTTGTTTCATCCGCACTGATTAGCCCCATTAGCTGACCGGCAGTCCTGCCACTATTCTCATAGTCACATCCCACAAAACAAATTTTATCAATTCCATCAATGTCCTGGTTGAATGTTATTATCGGTATGGAAGTGGATTTAAGACATTCGGCAACACGAATATCATTTATTGGAGTTATCGCAATTCCGTCAACTCTTTTTTCTATTAGCTCGTTAATGTTCCTGCATTGGCTAGTCGGTTCATATCCTTTATCCTCAAGGATTATAATATCAAGCCCGAAATCGCTTAATTCATCTTTGGCATCATTAATGCCACGAAAAACTTCTTCAAAGAAGGGGTTGCCCATCGAATTAATGACTACACCTATTGTAAGCGGCGTTACCTTCATTGCTAATGCCTTGCCAAAGCGATTCGGCGTATAGCCATGTTCTTTAGCGATTTTCTTAATTCTGCGCTCAACCTCAGGACTGACACCGCCACGATTGTTAAGTGCTCTATCAACAGTCCCACGGGATACACCTGCAAGCTTAGCAATTTCCTTTACAGTCAATGCTATATACTCCCTCCGTGCACGGGCACGTGCTTAATACAATAATACATCAAACCTATTTGGTTGTCAATACAAATTCAAAGTTAATTATCTGAATTTTGCCCGAGAGCGATATCGACACGCTCCTCTCGTTCATTTACTACTAACATATTTTCGCCCTTCCATTTAATATCTACTGGAACATCGTATTTTCCCGCATACACACGTTTAGAAATTAAAATGTTCTTGAAATTCACAAATCCGAGGTTAACATCGTCTGTGTTACTTTCAACATAGATTTCAATTCTTCTATTGGGGGAGCTTTCATCTTGTTCGTACCATACATAACGGTACTCTTCATTCGGGGAAATGTTCTCAAACTTGCGGTTTTCTAAATCGAAGCCGTGTAGTGATATTTGCCCGAATAAGGTGACGAAAGCGATATATGCAAGGATACCAAGGACATACATCAGTAGGTAGATTGTCCCGAGAATCGTCTTTAAAGTCGAATTTGCTTTAACGATAAAGAACATTGATATAGATAGTATGACGGGCGGCAATACATAAAGCCAATTCCCGAAGTTTAGAATCAGTATACCTAAATTTATGGGTACAAGCAACATAACTAATATTGCGGTGAAAACTTGCTTGCGGCTAAGGAACATCATGGCTCCAAAAAGGAGGTTGACAAAGAAGAAAACAAGCAAAACAACTTTTTGACTGTTGTATTCAGGAACATAAGCGAACGATGCCCAGAGCAGCCAAATTAGCAATGCTCCATACAAATATATTATACCTGAGAGAGTCCGCTTTACCCATGTTTTTTCAAAGAAATTAACCATTTAATTAGCACACCTTTCGGCTAGAACTTCTATATTTAAATCATTTACTAGCATTAGAAAAATGTCAACGATAAAATCCTTGACACTTTTCATAGAACAGATTTATTTTAAGTTTTAATATTATAACCTTGTTAATAGTACTTTCTTTTCGATTTAGAAACGACGACAGCTATAATGATAGCAATTACTAAGAGGATACCGCCTGCAACAGCTATGAAGAATGGCTTTCTCGACGTTATCGGCAAGCTATCATCGGGTGAGCTATTTTGCTTTTCACCTACGTTTTGCGTATCTGCTTCAGTTAATACGGTAGTTGTATTCGGTGTTTGTGCCGAATAATCGATAGAATCGCTAGCATCATAAGAGGCTACTATTTTCCCATCGGGATCATATATCATTATTTGATCGATATAGCATACCGTGCCCTTATATGCCTTTTGAAATGGAAGTTTAAATCCGATAATATTATTTTCGACGTCGTCCCTGACCTTGATTTTTATAGTCTGCCATTCATTCTTTCGGCTTGGTTCATAAGTAGCATCGAGCCATACACTGCCATGAACAGACATCTGTGCAAATGCTAGGTTCCACTTTAA
>CALLQQ010000003.1 GCA_938014915.1 uncultured Clostridia bacterium | reverse complement strand
CAAAACCTAGCATGAAAAAGGCATCTACCAATTTGGTAGATGCCTTTGAATTATTAAGCTCTAATCTTGTACTTATCCTTTTTAATTAAATTAATAACTTCTTCTATTTTGTCGCCTGTAAAGATGCAAAACTGATCAATGTTATTCATAATGGTTTCGCATTTTATATATTCTCCAAGATTGTCGGATAACTTAAACGTTACATTCCTTTCTTCCATTTTTATTTTACCTTCATTAATTTCATATTGTCCCTCTTTATTCATAACGGGCATTTTTCCTTTATAATTTTTCTTCATTTGAAAACCAGATGTGACCCCGTTCAATGAGGTGCCGTGTATTATTCTGTTTCTATACTTATTTGCTTCTTTATACAGATACTCTTTTGAAATATTCGTAAAAAGGTCACATATATCGGAGCGGTGCTCCTTAAGCGATTCTGTTACTTTGCGGTTAAACCCTGATTTTTGTTCATGCCCCATCTGATAATAATCGTTGATAAAAACATATATTGAATCCCAAATGGAGAATATCTTAAAATATACATATTCATAAAAATATGAGAACCAATACCTTACTAGCAAATCTTGAGAGGTAAAGTTCGGCATATATTCTATAGATTGGCCATCTTTGCCTGGAGATTCATACCAGGGGTCATCGGGGATTCCTTTATCATAGTAATGCCTGCATAGTATATAAGAAACAATCAATGTACCCACTTTTTCGTTATGTTGATTAATGCAACTTTTAACACCCCCTTCAAAGGCAAACTCATCCAAATCATAATCACCTATGTCAAATTGATTTGAATCAATAGACATCTTTTTAAATAGTTCCGACTCTAGATGCTTATCCCATTCAGATTCAGGTGGGATTTCGAAGGCATCGTAAATTCTACTTTCCATTACATATCACCACTTTAATAATATTAACAACAATTGTAGTTGCCATCTATATTGTAACATATTGTCTTAATATCACAACACCAATATTCCTCTCTCATCACATACACTACCAGTATTAACACCATCATTTCTTAAAACCCTGTCCAAGGGGAACGACTGTAAAAACCATAGCATCTAAGTTTTGCTCATTTTAATCTCCGCTTATTAACGCCTGTATTTACTTGTTTTATGCCGTTTTTTCAATTGTAGGGCAACATATATTATCAAATAATCTTGCGCTTTTTTTGTTTTAGCGTATAATACTTATATGAAGTGGAACTTTTAACTTTACTCAAACGCGTTCTAAACATGGAAATACTCATTATAAGAATATATCTAAAATCCTGAAAATGCAGGACTGAATGAATAATGTACTGTAAACACGGCGTTGTATATGCAAAATTACTGTAGCAATAAAAGCAAGTAAAAAGCTGCAATTAGACTAATCGCCATATGAATTAAATGCAAGTAAGATGGTTAGTCATGGACTTTAAGAGTGATAAATGGAAAATTGCGGTTAGAGGTGTTTGCAATATCAATTAAAAGGATTCACTACTCAAATAGAAACACTATAAAATTATATTCAGAGATACCATAAGCAACAGATATTAGGGGGGATTGGATGGCTAATAATTATAAGATTTGTCCAAAATGTGGATCTGAAGATTCTGTTAAAATTTTATATGGCTATCCTAGTAGGGAAGGGATTATGCTTGAAGCCGCAGGCAAGGTCAAACTAGGTGGTTGCCTTATTTATACAGAGTATACTCCAGAATATCATTGTAATAATTGTGAAAATGAGTGGTAAAAGTCCTTCTTGCAAAGACTACTATTAAGAAAAAATAAAAAGATAAATATTTCTATTGTAGACTACCATCAAGGCAATCAAAGTTTTTCTATAGATCTCAAGAACGGGGAAAAGAGTTATAGCCCCTCTACAGATACAAATTTTACGAGCCACCATTATGTAGAAGTTGACCATGGGCTATATTTCAAGGTAGATGATAGCTGGATTGATTTGGTAGCTATATTTAAGTAGAGTGTCTACTCAAATTGACCGATTGTTGGTATTATGGATTGGCGAGTGTGATAAGCTAGTATGCGGCATAAATAATGCCGTTCATAGAGTCGACATAATCAAGATAGGAGTGCATAATATGAAAGTATTTCAGACATTTTTAGATAGTATCGAGAAGCCTGTACAAAAGGCACGCATGGAAGATATACTAAAATTCGTTAAAAGAGAATTCCCACAATTAAAAGCAGAACTCAAGTGGAATCAGCCAATGTTTATCGACCACGGTACTTTTATAATCGGCTTTAGTGTTGCCAAAGGACATATAGCCGTTGCCCCTGAATCGCTGGTGATTAAGTTATTTGAAAGTGAAATTAAAGATGCGGGATATTCCCACACAGAGGAACTATTTAGAATCAGATGGGCGGATAAAGTGGATTATGATTTGCTGCGTAAATTAATCGCTTATAACATTGAGGATAAAAAAGACATAATAAGCTTTTGGAGGCGGTAGGTGATTTGGATGTTAATAAATTTGAAGTAGGTTATGTTAATAGGCTGAATGTTTTGTCTTTTTGCGTTTGCGCAGGAACAAATCGAGCAAGTAAAAGGAGTGTTTAAATGAGTATAGAGAACGTTTTTAATGAGGATTTTAGGGGTTGCGCCTTAATAACTTTAAAGAATAAAGTATTATTTAAAAGAGCATTTGGTTATGCCGATTTGCCCAATAAAGTTGAAAACAATTTCGATACAAAGTTTGCTACTGCTTCGGCGGGTAAGGTATTTGTTGCCGTTGGAATATTACAACTAATTGAAAAAGGACTTATCCGTTTTGAAGATAAAATTGGAGAAATCCTTGATTTTAACCTAAAGCAAATAGATGGGGGTATAACAATTGAAGAATTGTTGACTCACACTTCTGGAATTCCGGACTATTTTGATGAATCTACAATGAGTGAATATGAAGATCTTTGGGTAGATTTCCCGAACTATAAAATACGTTCTAATCAGGATTTATTACCGCTATTTGTTGATAAACCGATGATGTATCCGCGCGGCACCAAGTTCCAGTATAACAATACCGGATTTGTTGTGCTAGCTCTAATTATTGAAAAGGTAACTGGGATGGCATTTGATAAGTACTTAGACGATAATGTTTTTGCTCCCTCCGGAATGTGCAACACTGGATATTATGAACTCGATATGTTGCCTGAAAAATGTGCCACAAATTATATTTACGATGAAATACGTGGCGGTTATAGAACAAATATTTTCAGTGTAGATGCTAAAGGCACCGGTGCAGGAGGTGCATTTACGACAGTATCGGACATTGAATCATTCTGGAAATGCCTATTATCATATAAATTACTTTCAAAAACGATGACTCAAAATATGATTTCAAATCACAGTGGGAAGGATGAATGTTATGGATATGGAATTTGGTTACGGAAAGTAAAAGACAATTTCACACCATATTTTCAAGGATGTGACCCAGGAGTGAGTTTTATAACATCCTATGATATTCCCAATCAATTGATGATAGTCTTAGTTAGTAATTACGGCGACAATGTTTGGAAGTTACTTGAGGACATAAACAAAATCTTTTTATCACCCTAGCGATCGTACTTATGGCGAAGATTCAGATAGAGAATTTCTGCGTAACGCAAACTTATTTGTTCTGCGTCTTGGAAACCTATTCTTCACATTAAACATATGCTAGTGCAAAATGCTTATAAAAAAAGGGGGAAGTAGAATGATTATAAGTGCAAGTCGAAGAACGGACATACCATCATATTATTCTGACTGGTTTTTTAATCGGATAAAAGAAGGATATGCTTACGTTCGCAATCCAATGAACTTCCATCAGATTGGTAAAGTAACACTCTCCCCTAATATTGTCGACGGTATTGTGTTTTGGACGAAAAATCCATTGCCGATGATAAATCGGCTTGACGAGTTAAGCGACTATATATATTATTTTCAATTCACATTAAATGCATATGGTAAAGACGTAGAACCGAATATTCCCTCTAAGAATAATATTCTCATACCTGCTTTTCAAGAGTTATCACAGAAGGCTGGAAAAGACAAAGTTATTTGGAGATATGACCCTATACTTTTTAACGATTATTATACTGCGGAATATCATTTAAAATACTTTAAAATACTTGTCGATAAACTTGCAGAATATACTGAAAAATGCACTGTAAGCTTTTTGGATTTATATAAAAACACGCAAAAGAGCACTGCTTCGCTCAAATTAAAAAATCCAACTTTTCAACAGAAAGAAGAATTAATGCAACAATTCTCTGAAATTGCGGGAGATGCAGGGATATATATTGATACTTGCGCTGAGGACATTGATGTGAGTAAGTTTGGCATTCGACATGCCCATTGCATAGATAAAGCAAGATTTGAGCGTCTTGGGAATTGCAAATTAATAGTCGAAAAAGACAAAAACCAACGTCCAGAGTGCGGTTGTGTTGCTAGTATCGATATTGGAGCATATAGCACATGTAAAAATGGATGTTTATACTGTTATGCTAATTTTAGCCAAAACACTGTTTCAAAAAACTATTCTCTACATGATCCCCATTCACCACTTCTTTTTGGGAACATCACAGATATTGATGTGATTAAAGTTAGGGATGTTGAATCCTACAAAGATTGCCAAATGAATTTCTTTGAATAAAATATTATTTCAAATCAATAAAGCAATGCACTTTACGATACAATTACGTAGAGTGCATTACTTATTTCCTAGTGCTAGAATGACGGTGCTTGTGCATGACAAAAATTCGCCCATCTGTTATCTTTAGCAAGATTCGATAGAGCATCTTATTCCAATCCGGCAGTAGGGGTGTTGACAATATAAAATAAAAGTAGTATTATAGTTAGGTACCTAACAAATATAGGAGGTGGATCATGTCTAAGAGAATTAGTGTTGAACTAAGAGAAATTCAGCAATTGATAAAACATAGGATAGAAATTGAGCGTGCTAATAATTCGGTTAATCTTACCCACGTTCAGATTCGCCTTTTAGTGTTTTTATATAAAAGTGAGGAACCAATTTATCAAAAAGATATTGAACAATATTTGAGAATTAGGCGCTCATCAGTAACCCAAATGTTAAATGTGTTAGAACGCAATGGCCTCATTGTGCGAGTGGTCGCACAACATGACGCAAGACTTAAAGAAATACAGATAACAGATGCGACACTATCATTAATTGACGCAATGGAAGCGCATATGAATAAGATAGAATCCATGCTCCGTCAGAATATTGATGAGAGTGATTTGTCTGTTTTCTTTAAAGTCTTAGAACAATTAAAGGAAAATATAAAGAGAGGATGATGATATGGTACGTAGATTATTGCAAGAAGTAAAAGAGTTTAAAATGGCATCTATATTGACACCTATGTTTACAGCTGGAGAAGTTATTTTGGAATTAATGCTACCTTTTTTAATGGCATTCATCATTGATAAGGGAGTATACCAAAAGAATTTAAAAGCTGTATTTTTATACGGAGGATTAATGTTTTTAGCAGCAGTTATTTCGTTGATTTTTGGAGCCCTAGGCGGGAAGTATGCAGCTTACGCATCTTCTGGATTTGCCAAGAATTTAAGAGGATCAATGTTTGAAAACATACAAACATTTTCGTTTGCAAATATCGACAAGTATTCAACGTCGGGTCTTGTAACACGTATGATGACCGACGCAACTAATGTTCAGAATGCTTATCAAATGTCTTTAAGGTTGATGGTGCGTTCTCCCATAATGTTGATAGTGGCAATGTTTATGACCTTTTATATCAATTCTGATTTAGCTATAATTTTCCTTATAGCCGCTATCTTTTTAGCTGTTATTTTGTTCATAATGATGAAGAAAGTAACGCCTATTTTTACAGAAGGATTTAAGAAATACGATGATTTAAATGCCAGTATTCAAGAGAACATTTCTAATATCCGTGTTGTAAAGGCCTATGTTAAAGAAGAAGATGAGAAAAAGAAGTTTTTTAACGCTGCAAGTAACTTAAGAAAAACTTTTAGGCGAGCAGAGAATATCTTGGTGTTTAACTCACCTATCATGCAGCTCACCATGTATCTATGTATCATTGCCTTAAGCTGGTTCGGTGCGCAACTTATTTCTTCTGGCTCAATGACTACGGGCGAATTAATGAGTATGTTCACCTATACTATTAATATTTTGATGAGTTTAATGATGTTATCAATGGTATTTGTAATGCTCAGTATGTCCGGCGCATCGGCAAAACGTATTGTTGAGGTGTTAAATGAAGAAGCAGTTATCACCAATCCGGAAAATGCAATTGATATTATAGAAAATGGCGAAGTGGAGTTTAGGAATGTTTCATTCGGTTACTATGAGGGAGCAGACAAATATGTGTTAAGAAACATTAATTTGAAAATTGAATCTGGGGAAACACTAGGGATCCTCGGCTCAACTGGCTCAAGCAAGACTACGCTCACCAGCCTAATACCTAGACTATATGATGCAAGTGAAGGTGCCGTACTTGTTGGCGGTGTCAATGTTAAAGACTACGATTTAGAGGCACTCCGTAATGCTGTTTCGATGGTATTGCAAAAGAATGTTCTCTTTTCAGGAAGTGTAATCGAAAATATGCGCTGGGGTAATGAAAATGCGACACTTGATGAAATAAAAGAGGCATGCCGCCTTGCTAGAGCGGCGGATTTTATAGAGGCTATGCCCGATCAATATGATACTTATGTTGAGCAGGGCGGAACAAACTTCTCAGGGGGGCAAAAGCAGCGATTAACTATTGCAAGAGCACTATTGAAGAATCCGAAAATTCTAATTTTAGATGATAGCACTAGCGCTGTTGATACTAAGACGGATCAAGAAATTCGAACATCTTTGAAGTCGACTCTGCCCCAAGTTACTAAAATTATCATCTCTCAACGTATCTCATCTATTGAAGATGCAGATAGGATTTTAGTATTGCATGAAGGCGAGATCACGGGACTTGGTACACATGACGAATTACTACAAACGAATTCATTATATCAAGAAGTTTATGAAACGCAGAAAAGAGGTGAGGATTAATGAATCGTAAATCAAGGAATATCGGATCAGACGGCAGAAAAATGGACTTTAAAACTTTAAAACGACTGATGAAATATATATTCTCACATTATAAATGGTTATATTTCTTTGTCTTTATTGGAATTATTGTATCCTCACTGGCATCAGTCGCTTCATCACTATTTATGAAAACATTAATTGATGACTATATTGAGCCGCTTATTCATGCGTCACATAAGAACTTTATGCCGCTGCTTTATGCGCTGAGTACGATGGCGGTAATTTACCTTATTGGCGTACTTGCGAATTTCATGTATCAGAAATTACTGGTTATTATCTCTCAAGGTACTATGGAAAATATTCGTAGGGACCTATTCTCCCATATGCAAAGACTACCTATTCAGTACTTTGACAGCCATTCCCACGGTGACATTATGAGTATCTATACTAACGACACGGACACGTTAAGACAAGTAATATCGCAAAGTATTCCTCAGTTCCTAGTATCGCTATTCACAATTGTATCCGTATTAATTTCGATGATTGTGCTTAGTATTCCATTGACGTTAGTTACTTTATCCATGGTTGTGTTGATGCAGTTTGCATTAGTTAATATTATGAAAAAGTCTGGAAAACACTTTGCCCTCCAACAAAAAATGTTGGGTGCGGAGAATGGATATATTGAGGAAATGATGGAAGGTGCCCGTGTAGTAAAAGTTTTTAATTATGAAGATAAAGCTATTGAGGAATTCCATGCATTAAATGACGAGCTATTCGATAGTTCTTATAAGGCTAATAAATTCGCTAATATTTTGATGCCTATTGTAAGCAGCTTAGGGCACATTTCATATGTGCTAGTCGCTTTTGTAGGTGGAGTTTTATCTGTGAATGGTTGGGCTGGTTTAACGCTTGGTAGCTTAGCAAGCTTCCTTACCTTAAATCGATCTTTCAACGGACCGTTGAGCCAAATTTCACAACAACTTAACTCCGTGATTATGGCAATGGCGGGAGCAGGAAGAATTTTCGACTTGTTAGATGAAGAGCCTGAAGCCGATGAAGGCGAGATTACACTTGTTAATGCAAAGCATGATGAAAGCGGGAATTTAGTCGAAACGGCTGAAGAAACGGGAATCTGGGCTTGGAAACAACGGGCATATGACGGCACGAATATATATATACCGTTGATGGGTGATGTTAGATTCAATAATGTTACTTTTTCATATGTTCCTGAAAAGACCGTATTGCATGATGTGGACCTATATGCAGAACCAGGCGAGAAAATTGCCTTTGTTGGTGCAACGGGCGCAGGTAAGACAACGATTACGAATCTTATTAATCGTTTTTACGACATTAATCAAGGGGCGATTACCTATGATGGTATTGATATCAAGCAAATTAAAAAATATGACCTTAGACGTTCCCTAGGAATTGTCCTTCAAGATACAAACCTCTTTACAGGGACGATAGAAGAAAACATCAAATATGCTAATCCAAATGCGACACGTGAAGAAGTCATCGCCGCATCGAAACTTGCAAATGCTCATCACTTTATAGAGCATTTAGAACACGGATACGATACAGTTCTAACAAGGGGAGGATCGGCACTTTCTCAAGGGCAGCGGCAATTAATATCGATCGCCCGAGCAGCGCTTGCTAATTCGCCAGTGCTGATACTCGATGAGGCGACATCTTCCATTGACTCCCAAACTGAAAAATTAGTGCAGGAGGGCATGGACAAGCTAATGCACGGTCGAACGACATTCGTAATTGCACACCGACTTAGCACTATTAAAAATTCCAATGTGATTATGGTTCTAGACCAAGGGCGTATTATTGAACGTGGCAACCACGAATCTTTAATGCAAAAACGTGGCACCTATTATCAACTTTACACTGGAATTATCGAAAATGGCTAAGATTAAATTCGATTGAAATGTGATATGAAGTTAATGCGGTGGGGAATCCCTCAAGATAAGGGCAATGGGATATTATGATAAGGCTATGCACATTGTAAATGCAGCCCTATTCAAATATAAAAGTCCTCTCAAAAACAAATAAGAGAGGACCTTTAACGTAAATATATTAAGCCAAAAGGGTCCTGTCTATGTTGATGCTAGACAGGACCCTTTTGTATGTAATCTTTAAAAATTAATGAGTATAATCGTTTATTTTAAATTGCTCTCCTATGTCTTTTGATATAATATCTTTCATCTTTTTAGCACATGGACAGGGATAGCCAATAGGTGTGCCTCTTTGAATGCAAGAAGCAAAAA
>CALLQQ010000002.1 GCA_938014915.1 uncultured Clostridia bacterium | reverse complement strand
CTTGAAAATTTTACAAGAACTCTTTGGCGATGAAATAGAAGTTGGAACTAATAGAGATGATTATGACTATGTATATAACATGACGGATTTAACAACATTGAGGGGTAAAAAATACTCATCAAAGAGGAATCACATCAATCGCTTTATTGAAAACAACTGGTCATTTGAACCGATAACAGAAGAAAATATAGAAGAATGTATAGAGATGAATAAGAAATGGTGCAAGCAAAACGATTGTTATGACGATGAAAGCAAGCGTGAAGAAGCATGCGCTGTCAGTCAGGCATTTAAGCACTATTTTGATTTAAATATGGAGGGTGGCTTACTACGTGTCGACGATGAAGTAGTTGCATTCACAATAGGGGATCCCTTAAATGAAGATACTTATCTTATCCATATTGAAAAAGCACTCAGCGACTATCAAGGCGCATACCCGACTATCAATAAGGAATTCGCTTTATATGCAGCACAGGATTATAAATACATTAATCGTGAGGACGATGCAGGTTCTGAGGGGCTCCGCAAGGCAAAGCTTTCCTACAAGCCAGCATTTCTACTAGAGAAGTACTGGGTGAAATTTATATGATAATTAGGCAAGCGACCGGAGCGGATTTAGATTCTATAAAAAATATATGGAGAATATCGTTCGGTGATTCTGATAAGTTTATCGATTTTCATTTTCGTTATGCTAACGATTTAAGCCACACATTCCTAGTAGAAATAAATAGGGAAGTAGCCGCAATGGTATCCGTACTTCCTTCAAAATTATCGCTTGATAAGGAATACAAAGTTGGTTACATTTATGCAGCGGCAACATTGCCCGAATTTAGAGGGCGGGGAATCATGGGACAACTGCTAACCTATTGTGAAAGTTATGCCGTTGAAAAAGATTATGCTGCTCTAGCTCTAGTGCCAAGCTCTTTATCGCTCTTTGATTTTTATTTGGGACATGGCTATGAGAAGGCATTTTATCATAGTTGCATTACAAAAGAATATAGGAAAATTAGTAATGCGCAAAGAACGACTGTAATAAAGCGGTGCGAGATAAAAGAATATATGAGTGCAAGGGATAGGTTTAAAAGTAGATATGCATTCTTAAGATTGAATGCTTTTTACGACGAATTATCGCTTTTAGAATTAGAGATTTCAGGTTATCTAACCTATAATATAAATAGAAATGCATATGCAATTATCAAAAGAGATGCTAGCACTATCAAGATACATGAATTAATATGCGAACACGGTGAAGAGAAGAACATCATCGAGATGCTGGTAATGCATTTCAATGATGAACAAGTTAGTTATCGAGCTCCCGCAGATATTAATATAGGTGGTAACACTGAATCTAAGCCATTCGCCATGATGAAATGGCTAAGGAACCGCCCAAAAAACAACTTAATTTGGTATACGAATAATCTTCTAGATTAAAAGGAGGATATCATGATATATGTTTTTTTAGCAAAGGGATTTGAAGAAATAGAGGCAATAACGCCAATCGATTTACTGCGTCGTTGTGATCTAGATGTTACAACAGTAGGCATAGGTGGAAAGAGTATTGTAGGTGCACACGGAATTACTATCCACACCGACATTCGAGATGATGAATTAGTTCTTGGCGACGATACTCAAATGATAGTTCTACCTGGCGGAATGCCCGGCACTTTGAACCTTGAAAAATCGCCAGCAGTACAATCGGCGGTTGATTTTTGCATTCAAAACAGCAAATATGTAGCAGCAATCTGTGCGGCACCGTCAATCCTCGGGAATAAAGGGCCCCTAAAAGGCAAGAAAGCA
Organism: uncultured Clostridia bacterium; assembly: GCA_938014915.1. GTDB lineage: Bacteria > Bacillota > Clostridia > Oscillospirales > Ruminococcaceae > JAAZLM01. The sequence continues at coordinate 11,219 of CALLQQ010000002.1, read as the reverse complement.
ACATGCTTTCCTGGATTTGAATCTACTTTAAAGGACGCTATTGTAACAGACGAATGTCTTTGTGTTGATGGCAATATTATCACCGCAAAAGGCCCGGGAGCGGCAATTGATTTTTCACTTGAACTTGTGTCGTTATTAACATCGGCAGATCGATCTAAAACACTCAAGGATTCACTCCAATGCCTATAAACAATGATGTTCAGATTGAGAAATCTTTATTAAGGAAGCGGCTAATTAATAGCCGAAAGAAAATCAAACCGAGTAGGAAAACTTCAATGGACTTGTCCATATTTGAAGCATTAATATCGCTTGAGCAGTATAAAATGGCATCTACAATCTTAACATATGTATCAACCGATATTGAAGTCGATACTCTGATATTAATTGAATATGCATTAAAAGAGGGTAAAATAGTTGCCGCTCCGATATGCGATTATGATACTACTACAATTAAATTTTATCAAATTAAAAGTAGGGATGAATTGTATCCAGCTAAATTCTCATTACTTGAACCGATTGCGAATGATGAAAGATTAGTTTCATCAATGCAAAAATCAATCTGCATCGTGCCGGGACTAGCCTTTGATAAAAAAGGTTACAGGCTAGGATATGGCAAGGGATTCTATGATAGATTTTTATCGGAATACGATGGACAAAGTATCGGAGTATGCTATTCAGATTATATATGTGATCGGCTGGTTATCGATAAATACGATATACCTGTTGATTTGATTGTAACAGATAATCCAGCCGATAAAAACTTTAATCAAAAAGATTGCAGAATATAATAAGAATGAAGATAATGATAATTAAGCTATAATTATTTTCATTGTTTTGACATCCGTTTTGGAATCTATTATAATTTTCACAGCACATTTTTAACCCCCCTTTATATTTAACTTATTATATATTATGTATCTGCATTTCTTAATGTGACAAAATTCGATTTTAGGAGGCAATGTTATGGAAAATAAAAAAAATGCCCCCAGCTCTGACGATGAGCTAGACATGATTATTAGCGAATATGAGGGTAATTCCTCCCCTAATGAAGCAGGGGAGGAGATACACAGTGATGACGAATCTATAATAGGAGATGCCACTGCCAATGAAGATATTGGTGGTGATACTATAGAGATTTCTTCTAAGGATATAGACGAAGTGCCCACACAAAAAAAGAAGAAAAAGAAGCGCAAGAAATCAAGGAGAAATAAAGTCATAGGTAGTTTAGTCCTAGCTATAACAATAATCGCTGCCTCTGTAACATTGTCAGTAGTTATAATCTACGCTGGAATGGACTTATTCGGCATTAGAAAATCCGAGATTCATATTGATATAGAAGTTCCGCAAAATTCTTCTACACGTGATATCGCCAATATCCTCAAAGAAAGTGATGTGGTCAAATATCCATCGTTCTTTAGACTAATTTCATATTTACAAAAAGCCGATGGTATGTACCAATACGGTGTATTTGAGGTTAGCCCGAACATGTCTTATGAAGAAATTATATCAATTTTACAAGATAGTAAGGCTATTAAAAACACAGTACAAATAACTATTCCTGAGGGATATAATATTAAGCAAATCGCAGAAGAACTTGAAGAAAATAAAATTTGTGATGCTGATGAATTCCTTGACTATGTCGACACAGCCAGTTTGTCGTATAAATTTGAAGATAAGATATCGAACGATCCGCTGAAATTCTATCAGAAAGAAGGATTCCTATTCCCGGATACGTATATTTTCTATGAAAATGAGCGTATCGAGAATATTCTAACAAAGTTCTATTCTACATTTGATAAGAAAATTACTGATGAAATGTACGATAAAATGCAGGAGCAGAATCTTTCTCTTAATCAGGTGATAACTTTAGCTTCGATGGTTCAGGCCGAATCCGCCAACAAAGAGCAAATGCGGATGGTAGCATCAGTATTTTTAAATCGCTTTAATAATAGTCTGGACTTCCCTAAAATGCAGTCCGATCCAACAAAGAAATATGTCAATGAAGTTATAAAAAGCAATATTAAGATGTCGAGCTATGATCTTTATCAAAAAGTTTTCGATTCGTACGATACCTATGTTGGTGTCGGGTTGCCTCCGGGACCTATATGCAATCCGGGCATAGATGCTATTGAGGCCGTGTTAGATCCTGCCGACACTGATTATTACTTCTTTTGTCACAATATTAAGACTAGAGAAATATATTATGCTAAAACAAATGACGAGCACGAAGAAAATCTCAAAACTGCTGGTCTTTTATAAGAAGGAGAACAAATTTGCACAGTAATTTAAATGAAAATTATCCTGAAGTTCTTTCACCCGCTGGCGATTTTGAACGCTTAATTGCAGCAGTCGAATTTGGTGCCGATGCAGTATATCTCGGTAGCGATATTTTCGGTATGCGAGCAACACCCAAGAATTTCAACGCGGACGAACTTAATAAAGCAACTGAATATGCCCATTCACGTGGTGTGAAAGTATATTTAACTTGCAATACTACACCGCACTATGATGAAATAGAAAAATACCCCGATTTCATAAAACATGCATATGCATGCGGAGTTGATGCCGCTATTGTTTCCGATATTGGAGTTTTATCATTAACTAAAAAACACGCTCCAGATATGGAAATTCACATTTCTACGCAAGCTGGAATTGTGAATCACATTACCGCCAATGAGCTTTATAATATGGGAGCGAAAAGAGTTGTACTAGCAAGAGAGCTATCCCTGACGGAAATTGCAAATATTAGGAGCCGCATTCCGAAAGATCTTGATATAGAAGTATTTGTGCACGGTTCAATGTGCGTGTCGTTTTCCGGCAGATGCCTGCTTTCTAACTACATGATAAACCGTGACGCAAATAGGGGAGAGTGCGCCCAACCATGCCGATGGGGGTATCATCTAGTTGAGGAGAAAAGGCCGAATGAGCACTACCCCATCTTTGAAGATGAGAGAGGAACGTATATATTAAATGCTAAAGATCTCTGCATGATAGAACATATCGACAAATTAGTTGAAGCAGGCGTTTCAAGCTTTAAAATTGAGGGACGAGCGAAGTCGTTCTATTATGTTTCTACCATTACGAATGCTTATAGATGTGCGACCGATCATTTTCTGACTAATAAAGATGCGCCATTGCCGAGTTGGATTATAGACGAAACAAAGAAAGTTAGTCATAGGCAGTATTCGACTGGATTCTTCTTCGGTCATACAAAGAACAGCGAATATTATGAAAATTCTGGCTATGTTCGTGATTACGATATCGTCGGTGTCGTAGATTCTAGCGACGATGATTATATTTATGTAACTCAACGCAATAAATTCTATGTCGGTGATGAAGTAGAGGTGCTTTCACCCAAGAAAGAACCTATTACCATGAGGATTGACAAGCTTTTAGACTGTGAAGGTAATGAGCTCGACAGTGCGCCCCATGCTGAAATGCAGTTGAAAATACCGTCCAATCACCAATTTGAGAAGTATTCTATTATAAGGAAGCGAAGCACCAACTAAATAGATGAGCAATTTAAAGAGCAACTAAAGTTATAAGTAACTTTAGTTGCTCTTCTTTGTTTTTTTATGAACTTTTGATAGTGGCGAATCCGTCATTGCTTTTGCCATTTGTTCATTGGATACATGAGTGTATATTTCGGTAGTTGCCAAGTTCTCATGACCAAGAATCTCCTTCAAAATGCGAACATCAACTCCACCATGTTGATACATTAATGTTGCTGCTGTATGTCGCAACTTATGTGTAGAAAAGCCCGCGTTACCAAGCCCACACTTCTTAAGTGCATTCTCTACAATTTCTTGCACTCTGCGGCGACTGATTCTATTGCCGTTTCTGCTAATGAACAATGCGTCCGTGCTTTTGATGTTGGGCCGTTCTGGCAAGTAATTTTCAACGGCAAGTTTACATGCATCGTTGATATATATAATTCTTTCTTTATTTCCTTTACCAATTACACGTAAAGTATCATCTGAAAAATCGTTGCAGTTAATGCCTACAAGCTCACTTAAACGTAATCCGCAGTTCAAGAACAATGTCAATATACAGTAATCTCGCTCAGCATATGGACCATCGACTGACGCTAGTAAATCAATTGCTTGCTCTAAGCTAAGGTATTTTGGCAATGCCTTTTTAGGAGTGGGAAATTCTAATTCGGTTACTGGATTGTTTGGTAGTAGCTCAGTTTTTTTATTAAGATAATCAAAAAACACTCTAAGCGAAGATGCTTTACGTGCCCGTGTTTTTGCGCTATTGTTTCGTTCGTTGCTAACGTAATGCAGATATTCATGCACATCGTTTAAAGTAATATCCCGAATGATTGATATAGGAACATCGGCAATTTCGATATCTTTAAACTCGATAGTGCTATCTACAAGCGAACGTTGCATTTTTATAAATCTAAGAAATGTTCTTATATCAATATAATAGGCATCTACCGTTCTAAATGATCTACCTTTAATAATCTCTAAGTAAAATAAAAAATCCCTTAGGTAATCCGGCATATCATTTCTCTTATTAAAAACACTCGCTTTATTCATAGCAAAACTCCTTTCTTACGTATTTCTATCCCCCCAACCGCACTAAATTTTCATTTAGTGCGGTTCGTTCTCTTTAATTTCTATTATAGCAGTAGCGATTCAATTTGTCAAATAAAAAGGAGCAGTATATTTAAATACTGCTCCTTTGCTCGTTATTTAATTTGTGCTATTGTAACGCCACTTTCCCCTTCTCCATATACGCCAAGCCGATGGGATTCAATATTGCGATGCTTTTTTAAATGCGCATGCACCGCATCACGTAAAGCGCCAGTGCCCTTGCCATGTATTATAGTAACAGATCCGACACCCGATAGAACGCAACTATCGATAAATCTATCTACTTCAATTAAACCCTCTTCAATGGTTTGGCCGCGAATATCAAGCTCCATCTTAATTTCTCTGTCCACTTTACTCGTCATAGTCTTCGTGGAAATTTTTCTGCCATTTAATTTAACCTTAGTATCATCATTAAGCATTAAATCGGATTGCTTAATTTTACTGCGCATAATACCAATTTGCACATATAAATTTCCCGACTTATCGGGCAACGTCAAGACCGTGCCCTCCTTGCCAGTATTCTTTATAATGATATTGTCACCAATTTTAAGCGGTCGGGGCAATTTATAATCATCACTACGCTGCTTGATAATCGGATTTGCGATATCGTACATTTTATCTATTTTGCCACGCATGCCCGATTTAGCTTTTAAAGCAATTTGAGAGAAATTTTCTTTATCTTTATTACGTCTAATTTCGTCTAATTCGTCGATCAGATTTTGCGATCGGATTTTTATACTCTCTACCATTCTTAAAGCCGTTGAACGTGCTTTTTCAATTTCTCTATTTTTCTCTTTATCAATTCTCGCTCTTTCAGTTTCAAGTTGCTCTCTTAGCTCCCCTATCATTCTTTGTTCGTTGCTTAAATTTTCGAGGAGTTGTTCATACTCTTGACGTGATTTTTCCAATTCTTCAACTACGGATTCGAATCGCTTGCTTTCACTGTCCACATGCATTTTAGCATTTTCTATGATATGTTTCGGCATACCCAATCTTGTTGTTATGTCAAATGCATTCGATTTTCCCGGAACGCCAATTAATAATCTATAAGTAGGCTTCAAAGTTTTTATATCGAATTCACAACACGCATTTTCTACTCCGTCACCCTCAAGTGCGTATATTTTAATCTCTTGATAATGCGTTGTGGCAAGCAGCTTACATCCTTTTTTCTTGAATTCCTTCATCAACGATACCGCTAAGGCTGCACCTTCAATCGGATCAGTTCCAGAGCCTAATTCGTCCAGAAGAACTAGTGATTTATCATCAGCTACTTCCATAATCTTAATTATATTATGCATATGTGATGAAAACGTCGATAAACTCTGCTCAATGCTCTGCTCATCACCAATATCAACTAATATGTGGTCAAAAATTGATACTTTGCTACCGTCTAATGCTGGTATCAAGAGCCCGCACATTGTCATCGCAGTTAAAAGACCGACCGTCTTTAATGATACAGTTTTTCCTCCTGTGTTTGGTCCGGTTATTATAAGGCTATCGAATTTATCGCCTATTTCAACATCAATGGGAACAACTTCTTTTGGATTAATCAATGGGTGCCTAGCCATTTTAAGCTTAACAATTCCATCACGTGATAATTCTGGGGCTGTCGCATTCATCTTTGCGGCTAAATTCGCCTTAGCAAAATATAGTTCCAGCTCTATTGATGCCTTATACCCTCTTGTAATATCGTCAGCCACTTCAGCACAGTCAGCCGATAATTCAGCTACAATTCTTTCAATTTCGGCTTGTTCTTGCCCTAGCAATACCCTAATATCGTTGTTCGCCTCAACAACATTCATGGGTTCTATAAACAATGTTGATCCGCTAGAAGATGTGTCATGAACTAATCCAGGTATGTCGGATTTGTGTTCAGCCTTTACAGGCAATACGAATCGCCCATCACGTACAGTTACAATGCTTTCCTGCAGAAATTTCTGCGTCGTTGTGCTCTTAACCATTTTATTTAAGTTTTCTCTTATCCTATTACCCGTGCTAACAATTTTACGTCGAATTTGAGAAAGCTTCGGGCTTGCATTATCCGAAATTTCCTCTTCGGATAGTATTGAATTTGTAATCTTCTTCTCCAATGTTTTATGCGCATATAAGGCATTGAAAAGATAATCAAGTTCTGAATCTAATTTTTCCGATTGACTGCGCCATTTTATCAACGCTTGATTTTGAGCTAGAATGTTACGTATGTCAAGCAGTTCTTTTAATGAAAGTGACGATCCAGTTTTCGCCCTCTCTAATGAGGGAGTTGTGTTTACTATATTTACGAATCGTGGCGAACCGTATTTAGATGATAATATGAATGCATCGTTCGTTCTGCTAATTTCGCCCTTAACATAATCAAAGTCCGTATTTGGCACAATCGACAACGCATTCTGCTTACATTCATCGCTTGTAGCCTGATTTGAAAGCATAAGCAATATCTTATGTAATTCTAATGATTTGTAATGCTTATTCATGTTTTAATTCAGCCTTTCAATGTATAAATACTGCCAAAAAGCTCTATGATTTCAGTTGTTTGTAAAAATCAAGAGTCTTTAATCTGATATCAGTATGTAAAATTAAATATTCTTCAGTAATTTGTCCTAATAACTTTAGGCTATTTCCTTTTAGATTAAATGAAAATAAGCTATCAAGCTCTGAAAATACAATATGCCTCATAGCTTTTAATGTTGATGGTGTTAGCGCATAAACCCTACTGTATTGATTTAAATCAGATGCGCAATTGCCGCACTTTAATATACCGGCATCAAGTAGAAAATAGAACTTTTCTGCTTCATATATGGCACAATCCTCACATACAGCAATGCTGGGCATGAAACCTAACTTAGTCATTATCCTCAATTCAAAAATAGCCTTTATTAATGTTTCATCTCTTTTTTCGCTCGTTAACATATGTAGTGAATTCAGAAATAGGCGCAGAATATTACCCGATGGTGCTTCAGAAGACACGGTAAACTTAATTATATCAGCAAAGTACATTGCAAGTGACAGTCTTTCAATATTTTCACGCAGACCGTAAAAAATCTTGATAGGTTCTGAACTATTTAAATAATACCTATCCCCTCTTTTATTGACGCAAAAGAGGGAATAAGCAAATATTTGGGTTGCACTTGAACTTTTACTTGTGCTCTTCCTTGCACCCCTTACACTAATTTCAATAACGCCTAATTCGTCGGTCAATACGTCAATAAACTTGTCCGATTCCCCTACGTTGCGCTCCCTTATCACTATGCCCTTTGCCGTTATTAGCATTAACATCCCCCACAACCGAGTTTGTAGCATGCGTCCTTTGTACTTCTTTATACTTTATATAATCATCAACTTTTCCGGTTTTCGCAAAAGTATCCCAAAATCGCATATTGTCATGCATTGTATTAACCCTCCTAATGTATTTACATCTTTATTATTCGCCTAAGTAGGGTTAATATAAATGGAAAATTCAATTGGAAACAATAACTATATTACGATAGACCGAAATTCTGGATACTGCCCTCTTTATTTCGCCAATCTTCTTTTACTTTTACCCAACATTGAAGATTAATTTTCGAATCGAAGAAGTTCTCCATATCTTCACGGGCATATTGCCCGATTCGTTTAAGCATAGATCCGCCCTTGCCTATTACGATGCCTTTGTGCGACGATCTTTCACAGTAAATTACAGCATCAATGTCTATTATCGGCTTGTCATCACGCTGCTGCATTCGTTCAACTACAACAGCGATACCATGCGGAACCTCCTGATTTAGCAGCCTGAGGAGCTTCTCTCTAATCATCTCAGCAGCAATGATTCTTTCGGGTTGATCGGTCACTGAATCACTGGGGAAAAAGTGCGGAGAAGGTTCAGCGTGTGAATATATCTCATCATATATTTTTGTAATGCCATCATTCTTATTAACGCTAATCGGAATTATAGCTTCAAAGTCCATCATTTTACTATAATTCGAGATTTGCTCCATTAACCTATCTTTTTGAGGAAGAAGGTCAATTTTATTTATCGCCAATACACATGGTATCTTTGCACTTTTAATGTTGTCGATTAAGTCATGTTCAATTTCGTCTGCATCTTTTCCCGCCTCTACCATTAAAACGACGAGTTCAACATCGGATATTGATGTTTTAGCTGATGAAACCATATGATGGCTTAGTTTGGTTTTGGGAATGTGCATCCCCGGTGTATCTATAAAAACTAATTGGGTATCACCTTTAGTTAGAATTCCAGTTATACGTGTACGTGTAGTTTGAGGTTTATTGCTAACTATGGCGAGTTTTTCTCCCACTAAAGCATTTAAGAGAGATGACTTCCCAACATTGGCTCTTCCGACTATTGCAACAAAAGCAGAACGTGTTTTCATATATTCTAGTCCCCTTTTCTTTCTTGTGAATCCCTTATTCTCCTAACAATGCTCTGTCTAGATCGCCTAACAGGTAAAAATCCTTTTGCTATAAAAATACAGGATAGAATAAGTGATAATATCAGCGCCGCAACATTTAATAAACTTTCAGTAAAAAATGCGAATATGCAGGTGAAAACAGTCAAATCAAAAAATAAAATAATTCCTATTACGATTGAGAAAAGCGCCGCTATCAGGACTGCGGCGGCGGCAATATCTTTTGAGAGTTTCGCTAGCATGTCGTATGATGGCGATGATAAATTCGTTAATGTTTCGATTGCTGTGTTAATCATCTCGGCAATTATCACTAGAGCAATTGAGAACAGCAACACTATGTATTCAAGTCTTGATAGATTATAAAAAAGTGAGAAAAACAACACATATGCCGCAACAACTAAATGTATGCGCATATTCCTTTCATTTACGATGCAAAACCATAGACCTTTAAAAGCGAAGTTAAAACTTTTAACGATAGATCTAATTTCTTTTTTAATCCTCATCTTCTCTCACGAAACTTTCTATTCTTGAAATTCCAAGCATAGATAGAACTGACTCCTCTTTTTCACGCATCATTGTAGCCTCTAGTCCGCCATCTACATGGTCATACCCTAGCAAATGGAACATTGAATGAGTGACGAGGAAGCCAATTTCCCTCTCTATTGAATGGTTGTAGTGGTTTGCCTGCTCAATAGCCTTTTCAATGGAAATCACAATATCACCTAACTGGAGCGAGCCAGTATCGGGATTAATGTCGTATTTGCCGTCCTGTCCTAATGGGAACGACAACACATCTGTATCTTTATCTATATTACGGAATTCTCGATTTAAATCCTGTATCTGCTTATTACTAACAAAGGTGACACTTACCTCAGCATTTTCTTCGAATTCTTCTTTGACTAGCACTGCTTGGCAACACTTCCTAATAAGCAGACGAATTCCTACTGGAATCTTTTCAACCTTTTGATTGTTCTTTATATATACTTTAACTTTTACCATGACTTATTTTTCCCGCTTTCGTCTTTGTTTTTCTCATATGCCTTGACTATCTCTTGAACTAATCTATGACGTACAACATCTTTTTCAGTAAAGTTGACTATTGCTATGTCTTCAACATCATTAAGCACGTTCATAGCATCAATTAACCCGGAACGTCTTGCATCGGGCAAGTCAATTTGAGTGACGTCACCCGTTATAATCATTTTACTATTGAAACCCAACCTTGTAAGGAACATTTTCATTTGTTCGGGCGTGGAATTCTGGGCTTCATCAAGAATTATAAAAGCATCATCAAGTGTTCTTCCCCTCATATAAGCAAGTGGAGCAACTTCTATACTTGAGCGTTCTAAATTCCTATGGAATGTTTCAGCTCCGAGCATGTCGAATAATGCATCGTATAGTGGGCGAAGATACGGATCAACTTTAGTTTGCAAATCACCGGGTAGAAACCCTAATTTCTCCCCCGCTTCAACCGCAGGGCGAGTTAATATAATTTTAGTAACATCATCAGCTTTAAGGGCTTTTACCGCCATCGATACAGCAAGATATGTCTTACCTGTTCCTGCGGGACCAACGCCAAGTGTAATCGTGTTATTTGTAATAGCATCAATATATTTCTTCTGTGTGATTGTCTTTGGTCTTACCGGCTTGCCCGATGCAGATACAGCAATACATGAGTTGTATAGATTTTCAAATTCAGTTTGCGTTCCCTCATTTGCCATAGAAATAACGTATTTTATATTATGCTCATTGATAATTTCGCCTTTACGGACTAGGCTCAACAGACCATCAACCGCCCTAGATGCACGGGCAACATCTTCTTCTTTGCCAGAAATCTTGATATCACTGCCACGACTAAAGATGATAACATTGTATTCTTTTTGAAGTATATTTATATTTTCATCGTATTTCCCGAATAACGATATTACTTGCTCATAGCTATCTACTTTTACGATCTTTTCTATCATTCATAGTCCTTATCTCCGTTGCTGGTTACGGTATTTTTTAGATGAATGCCCACCCAGCTAAATTAGAGGCATCTAACATTCTTGCTAATCTATTATAACATATTTTATTCCAACAATAAAGATCAATTGTCGCTAATTAATAAAATCTCCTCTTTCTTAGCTATATTACCTTTAAGAAAATAATCCACCGTTATTTCATAATTATCATCTGTCGATTCTTCTTCGATATTCTTTTCAAGTATTTCAAC
>CALLQQ010000001.1 GCA_938014915.1 uncultured Clostridia bacterium | reverse complement strand
ATAATTTAGTGAATATTTATGCAATAATACCTTGACTTTAACGTATAATGATGTATAATATACAGTAACATCAATTATCGGAGGTATTTAAAATGAACAAAACACAGTATAAAAAGGTAGTCCTAGCATATTCGGGCGGACTGGATACATCAATAATCATTCCATGGTTGAAAGAGAATTATGGGTGTGAAGTTATTGCAGTCGCTGCCGATGTCGGTCAAGGGGCGGAGCTTGATGGTCTTGAGGAAAAGGCAATAAAAACGGGAGCGTCGAAACTATATATTGAGGACTTGACTAAGGAGTTCGTTGAAGATTTCGTATTCCCGACAATAAAAGCGCAGGCAGTGTATGAAGATGGATATTTACTCGGTACTTCATTTGCTCGTCCGATAATTGCGAAGCGCCTAGTTGAAATCGCAAAGGCGGAGGGGGCGGATGCCATTGCGCACGGTTGCACGGGCAAGGGCAACGATCAAGTCCGCTTTGAGCTAACGATAAAGGCTTTTGCGCCGAATATGGCAATCATTGCACCGTGGAGGACATGGGAGTTAAAATCACGTGAAGATGAGATTGACTATGCAGTAGCAAGGGATATTCCACTACCGATCACTAAAGAAACTAACTATTCGAAGGATAAAAATCTATGGCATTTGTCGCATGAGGGGCTTGATCTTGAAGATCCGGCGAACGAACCGCAGTTAGATAAAATCCTTGAGATGGGAGTATCACCGGAGAAGGCGCCCGATAAAGCTACATATGTAACGGTAAGCTTTGAAAAGGGAATTCCCACCGCTATTGATGGTAAGAAGATGGATGGCATTTCGCTCATTACTAAGCTGAATGAGCTTGGCGGCGCTAACGGTATCGGTATCATTGATATAGTTGAAAATAGGCTGGTAGGCATGAAATCGAGGGGCGTATATGAAACGCCGGGCGGCTCGATACTATATCATGCTCATGCCGTACTTGAAACTATATGCCTTGATAAAGACACGCAAAGGTTCAAGCAAGAGGTGGCAATTAAATTTGCCGACCTTGTATATAATGGGCAGTGGTATACCCCATTGAGGGAGGCTTTGTCCGCATTTGTAGATAAAACGCAGGAAACCGTAACTGGCGATGTTAAGCTTAAATTATATAAGGGCAATATTATGAATGCTGGTGTTACATCACCATTCAGCCTATATAGTGAGGAAGTTGCGACCTTTGGCGAAGATGACGTTTACGACCAAATGGATAGTCAGGGCTTCATAAACCTATTCGGACTACCGATTAAGGTAAAGGCTCTTCAAGATGAGAAACGTGAGAATAAGAATAACTAGGATTGGGGAATTACTATGGCATTATGGGCAGGGCGATTTTCAAAAGATGTTGATGAGGGGGTAAATGCCTTTAACTCATCAATTGCATTCGATGCTAGAATGTATGAGCAGGACATAAAAGGGAGTATCGCCCATGCTACAATGCTTGGTGCGACGGGCATTATCGATAAGGAAGAATCGGACATTATCGTGGCGGAGCTTGGAATTATCCTTGATGATATTGATAGTGGCAAACTTGAATTCGACAGCAGCGCCGAAGATATACATATGTTTATCGAGGCGGAATTGACTGCCCGACTTGGCAAGACGGGCAAGCGCCTACATACTGCAAGGAGTAGGAATGATCAAGTTGCCCTTGATTTACGAATGTACTTGCTTACTGAACTAGATGAAATCATGGAACTTGTCAAGGTGCTCACCTTGACATTATGCGACATTGCCGATGAGAATCTACATACTGTAATGCCCGGATATACGCATCTACAACGGGCACAGCCGATAACATTCGCACATCATCTAATGGCATATGCCGAGATGTTAATGCGTGACTATGACCGCCTATTAGCGGCACAGGCAAGAATGAATGTGTTGCCATTGGGGAGTGGCGCATTAGCATCGACGACATACCCGATTGACCGCAATATGACGATGCAGCTGCTAGGATTTGATAGCATTACTTCCAACAGCCTTGACGGGGTATCGGATAGGGATTTTTGCATAGACATTGCTAGTGCGGGCTCTATTTTAATGATGCATCTATCACGCTTTTGCGAAGAGATAATAATGTGGTGTTCGTGGGAATTTAAATTCATCGAACTTGATGATGCATATGCAACGGGTTCAAGCATAATGCCGCAGAAAAAGAATCCCGATATAGCGGAGCTTGTACGGGGGAAAACAGGCAGGGTAATCGGCTCACTTGTGACACTACTCACAATGATGAAAGGATTGCCACTAGCATACAATAAAGACATGCAAGAGGATAAGGAAGCTATTTTCGATGTTGTCGATACAATAAAGCTATGTATTGGCACATTCACTCCCATGATTGGGACTATGACTGTTAACAAGCAGAATATGAGGAATGCCGCGGCCAAAGGATTCATTAATGCGACGGATTGCGCCGACTATCTTGTTAAGAAAGGTATGCCGTTCCGTGATGCGTATAAAATTACAGGTGAGTTAGTCGCCATTTGCATTAAAAGGGGCTGCACATTAGAGGAATTACCCATTAGCGATTATAAGGATAAAAGCGATATTTTTGACGACGGTATATTCGATGCAATTAATTTAGAGAATTGCGTCGCCGAAAGGAATATAGCGGGAGGCCCCGCACCAGAAAGCGTCAAGGCACATATTGAGAGAGTGAGGGAACAATTCAAATGAAGAATTCTAAGATAAAGGTCGGCATCATTGGTGCGACTGGATATGCTGGTATCGAGCTTGTCCGATTGCTACTTGCCCACCCGAATGTAGAGATAGGCGCAGTAAGTTCCGTTAGCTTTGAGGGTAGAGCGATTAGCGAGATATATCCATCATTACATAATATTTATGATGCGAAACTTGGCAATGAAGGTGATGTAATTGAAAAAAGTGATGTTGTATTCGCCGCATTGCCGCACGGATTGAGCGAGCCAATTGCGAAGAAATGCGTGGAAAGGAACAAGCTATTCATCGATTTAGGAGCGGATTTCCGCCTTGATAGTCAGGAAACATATAAAGAATGGTATGATAAAAACTTTGATGAACCGTTGTTCCACGAACAGGCGGTATATAGTATTCCCGAACTCCACCGTGAGGATATCAAAGATGCTAAGATTATAGCGAATCCAGGCTGTTATACGACATGTATACCGCTTGGGCTTGCACCACTTGTTAAATCGGGGAGGGCGCAGCTTGACTCCATCATAATCGATGCAAAATCCGGCACGTCGGGCGCTGGAAGAGGACTAACGCAACCTACGCACTTCCCCGAATTGAATGAGGGCTTTTGTGCATATAAAGTAGCAACTCACCGCCATACGCCTGAGATTGAGCAGACAATATCGAAAATTGCTGGCGAGGACGTAAAGGTAACATTCGTACCGCATCTAATTCCCATCAATAGAGGTATATTAGCGACAATGTATATTAATACGGATTGTAAAAGTGAGCAGGAATTATACAATATGTATCGTGACTTCTATAAAAATGAGCAATTTATACGCATTTTGCCGTTAGGGGAATCGGCCAATGTCAAGAATTGTAGGCTATCGAATTACTGCGATATATCACTGCATTTCGACAAGCGTACTGGCAGAGCCATTATAATTTCAGCAATTGATAACATGGTGAAGGGCGCATCGGGTCAGGCAATTCAGAATATGAATATCGCTTTAGGATTTGACGAGAGTGCTGGACTAAATGCTATACCGCCATCATTTTAGGAGGAAAATATGGGAGTTAAATTTGAGGGATTTGATTATATAAATGGCGGGATATGCGCACCGTCGGGCTTTTTGGCAGCGGGAATGCATTGCGGTATTCGAAGAAATAAGGAAAAGAAAGATGTTGCGCTAATTGTAGCAAATAAAGTATGCAATGCAGCCGCCGTTTATACAAGCAATAAAGTCAAGGCATCGCCGCTCATTGTGACGAAAGAACATCTTGAAAATGGCAAGGCTAAGGCGATTATTTGCAATAGTGGGAATGCCAATGCTTGCAATGCTGATGGCGAGGATAAAGCAAAATCAATGTGCAAAATCGTATCACAGGAATTAGATATTGATATGAAAGATGTTCTTGTTGCATCGACCGGTGTAATAGGGCAGACGCTTGACATTATGCCGATTAAGAAGCATATTGGGGATTTGTCAGAGTCACTTTCCACAATTGGGAGTGATGCGGCAGAGGCTATTATGACAACGGATACGGTTAAAAAGGAACTAGCATTAGAATTCGAACTTGGCGGCGAGAAATGCCGCATGGGTGTAATCGCTAAGGGCAGTGGAATGATACATCCTAATATGGGAACACTACTATGCTTTATCACAACCGATGTTGATATAAATGTGCCACTCTTGCAAAAGGCATTAAGAAAAGCTGTGCAACTCACGCTCAATCGAGTCAGCATTGATGGTGATACATCAACTAACGATATGACGATTATTATGGCATCGGGAGAGGCTAAGAATAAGCAGATTATTAATGAGGGCAAGGACTATGAAATTTTCCTAAATGCGCTGTATATTTTACTGATGAATGTTGCTAGAATGATTGCCGCCGATGGCGAGGGAGCAACAAAATTACTTGAATGTATGTGCGTTAATGCGCCGAGTGAAGATGTTGCCGAAAAGGTAGCAAAGTCGGTAATTACATCTAGCCTATTTAAGGCGGCGATGTTCGCTAGTGATGCGAATTGGGGAAGAATCCTGTGCGCCGTCGGCTATGCCGATGCCGAATTTAGCATTGACGGTATCGGGGTAGAGATTGCATCGAGCAAGGGGAAAATCGTCGTATGTAAGGACGGCAATGGCGTCTCTTTCTCTGAAGAATCGGCAAAGGAAATTCTATCGGATGATGAAATTAAGATAATAATAGACCTCCAGAATGGTGATGGCAAAGCTATCGCTTGGGGATGCGATTTAACCTATGACTATGTTAAAATTAATGCGGATTACCGCACTTAAATAGAACTTAAGGAGTTTGAAATGTCGGAAATATCTAATATGATAAGGGCAAAGGTGTTGATCGACGCATTGCCGTACATACAACAATATTATGAGAAAATCGTCGTTATCAAATACGGTGGGAACGCAATGACGAACGAAAAATTAAAGCAAGCGGTGATGAGTGACATTGTTCTGCTATCTTTAGTAGGGATTAAAGTTGTGCTTGTCCATGGGGGAGGGCCCGAGATTAGCGATACCTTAAAAAAGATGGGCAAGGAATCGAAATTTATTAACGGGCTGCGTTATACCGATGCCGAAACTGCCGATATTGTCCGTATGGTTCTTGCTGGTAAGGTGAATAAGGAGCTTGTTTCACTTTTGCAAGATCATAAGGGGAATGCGGTCGGAATATGCGGAATTGACGGTGGTATGATTAAGGCGAATAAGCTGAATGGTGAAGTTGATCTTGGCTATGTAGGGGAAATAGAAGATGTAAATCCCGAGCCGATACTAAAGCTGCTTAAAGATGGATATATTCCCGTAATAGCAACGGTCGCAACTGGCGAAGATGGCGAAGTATATAATATTAATGCAGACACTGCGGCGGCGAGGATAGCGGCGGAACTTGGCGCTGAAAATCTAATTCTAATGACGGATATAAAAGGATTGTTGCGTGAGAAAGACGACGAAAGCACATTGATTCCAGTTGTTAATGTTAGTGAAGTGCCATATCTAAAAAAGCAGGGCACAATTTCCGGCGGTATGATTCCAAAGATCGATTGCTGTGTTGAGGCTGTTCGCCGTGGGGTTAAACGCACATTCATAATTGACGGGAGAACGCCGCATTCAATCTTAATAGAACTACTATCGAATGATGGAATTGGCACAATGTTCATATAAAAGGAGAATACCATGGATTTTAATAAGACGAAAAGTGATGACAAGAAATATATTGCCAATACTTATTCTCGGTTCGATATTTGCATTGTCGGCGGCAAGAATGCAACATTGGTAGATAGCGATGGCAGGGAAGTAATTGACTTCACAAGCGGAATCGGTGTCAATAGCCTCGGCGTCGGTGATGATAACTGGGTTCAAGCAATATCGGAACAGGCGGCAAGATTGCAACATATTTCAAATATATTCTATACCGAACCGGCAATTAAAGCGGCAAAGGCATTAATTAATGCGACTTCATTTGATAAGGTGTTTTTTGCAAATTCAGGAGCAGAAGCCAATGAGGGCGCAATAAAAATTGCAAGGAAGAGAAGTTTTGATAAATACGGTGAGGGCAGGGCGGATATTGTCACACTGAAGAATTCGTTCCACGGGCGCACGATTACAACACTAGCGGCTACAGGGCAGGAGGTTTTTCATGATTTCTTCCACCCATTTACACAAGGCTTTAGGTATGCCGAGGCTAATTGTGTCGACAGTTTGCTAGAACAAATTGATGGAACTGTGTGCGGTGTGATGATTGAGCTTATTCAGGGGGAGGGCGGCGTATTGCCGCTAGAAAAAGCATATGTCGATGAAGTTGTGCGAATTTGCAAGGAAAAGGATTTAACTTTAATCGTTGATGAAGTGCAAACCGGGATTGGTCGAACAGGCAGCTTCCTTTGTTGCGATCAATATGGAATTTCCCCCGATGTGGTCACTCTTGCCAAAGGGCTCGGAGCGGGGCTTCCCATCGGTGCAATATTGATGTCGGGTGAAGTTAGCAGCGTTTTAGGAATCGGCACTCATGCGACAACTTTTGGGGGGAATCCGATTGCCTGTGCCGGCGCATATGAAGTGGTAAAACGGGTTAGCGATAGCGATTTCTTACAAGATGTCGCCAAAAAAGGCGACTACATTCGGGAGCGCCTTTCTAAACTTGATGGAATCACCAGTATTAGCGGAGTTGGTCTAATGCTTGGAATCCAGCTTGCGGACAAAAAGGCCGCCGAAGTTGTAGCTGATTGCATAAAGGCAGGCGCATTATTCCTAACCGCAAAGAGCAAATTGAGATTATTGCCGCCGCTCACGATTTCGTATGAAGAAATTGATAAAGGGCTGGAAGTCTTAGAGCAGGTCTTGAACAGGCAATACTAACGGTATATGATGGGGAGATTATACATATAGTATAGAAACGTTTCATCGATTATAAAAAGGGGGAGAGAAGATGGAGCATCTTTTAAAAATGCTTGATCTTAGTAAGGAAGAAATAATTGATATTTTAAATCTTGCGGACCAATTAAAATACGAATTAAAACACGGTATTCCGCACAAGCATTTACAAGGGAAAACGCTTGGCATGATATTTGAAAAAGCATCGACAAGGACGCGTGTTTCATTCGGGGCGGGAATGTACCAACTTGGCGGATATCCGCTATTTCTATCATCGTCGGAATTGCAAATTGGCAGGGGGGAGCCCGTCGAAGATACGGCGAGGGTACTTTCACGCTATATTGATGGGATTATGATACGGACATATGAGCAAAAGGAAGTCGAGAATCTTGCTCAGTTTGGCAATATTCCTATAATTAATGGTCTTACCGATTTTGCGCATCCGTGTCAGGTATTAGCGGATCTGATGACGATTCGTGAATATAAGAACAGGTTAGAAGGGCTGAAAGTTTGCTATATTGGTGATGGTAATAATATGGCGAATTCGCTCACCGTCGGCTGTTTGAAAGTCGGCATGGATATTACACTTGCATGCCCGAAAGGATACGAGCCCGATAAGCAAGTGCTTGACTTTGCTGCCGATTTTGACGGATTCAATCTTGTCACTAGTCCGCACGAGGCTGCTACCGATGCCGATGTTCTAATTACAGATGTATGGGCATCAATGGGGCAGGAAGATGAATCCCAGAGCCGCAAAAAAGCATTCGCTGGATTCCAGATAAACGATGAAATTTGCGCACTGGCAAAATCCGATGCCATGGTAATGCACTGCTTACCGGCGCACCGTGAGGAGGAAATTACCGCAAAAGTGCTTGAAAAGCACGCAGCTGAAATCTTCGACGAGGCGGAGAATCGCCTCCATGCGCAGAAGGCCGTCATGGTAAAATTAATGAAGTAAATATGCATTTCTTGCAATAGAAAATCCACCAGCAATTATGCTGGTGGATTTATTTGCATATGCGTGATACTATTCCTTAACGCCACCTAATGCGACGCCCCTAACGATATATTGCGATAAGAATAGATACACTACTATCATCGGGAGAATAGTGATTAATAGCCCCAAGTAAACCATACCGAAGTCAGTACGATAACGTTCCGACGATAATATGCTTACAAGCATTGGCATTGTGCGCTTGCTTTCAGAATTCAGGATCATGCTAGGCAGGAACAAGTTATTCCAGTTGCCAATGAAGCAGAATATTGCCTGTGTAGCAATAGCGGGCTTCATAATCGGCAATGCTATGCGGTTGAAGATTCCAAATTCGGATGTGCCATCAATTCGCCCTGCCTCAACAATTTCAAGCGGGAGGGAGGACTGAAGGAATTGCCGCATAAAGAACACCGTTGCCGGTGCCGCAATTGCGGGTATTATCAATGGTATGAACGAATCCATTAACCCGAGATTCATCATAAAAGAGATAAATCCAATGATGGAAACTTGCGGTGGAATCATTAGAACTACCATAATGAATGTGAAAGCCGCCCTCTTGAGCTTAAAATTATATACAACTAACCCATATGCAGTTAACGATGAAAAGTAAACTGTCAATATAGTAGCAGTCGACGAAATAAATAAGCTGTTGAAGAAGCTCTGTAAAACATCAATGTTTGATTTTGTGAAGAATGAGTTGATGTTTATTTTTAAGTAATTCGATGGTATGAGTGAAAATGCACCTTGAATATCGTAACTTTCCCTAGTTGCGTTTACGAACAGCACCCAGAATGGAAAGATACTCACTATGGTCAGTAATGTGCAAACACTGTACATCAATACTTTCTTCCAGAACGATTTAATTTTAACGGAGGTTGTGCTTGAGCCAGCACGAACATTATAATCTACCCTACTCATTAGCCATCGCCTCCTTTTTAGCTGCCTTTTCTAATTTGCGTTGCTTTATTGCGTCCTTGTCACGCATTATGTAGAATAATATGATGCTAAAAGTTGCAGTCACTAAAAAGAGCAGTACCGAAACGGCGGCTGAATGTCCATAGTTCCGAGAAGTTCCAGGACGAGCCACAAGCTCCTGTATATACATCGTAACGGTTTTAATATACCTGTTCGCTGGATTCGTGCTATTGACGTCGCCCGCCATAAGTCGTGGTATATCGTACATTTGCATACCGCCGATGAGTGAAGTAACTAAAGTATAAAGCATAATGGGGCGAAGTAACGGGAGTGTGATTTTCCTAAAGATCTGTCCGTTATTTGCACCGTCAATCTCAGCGGAATCGTATAACGATGGATTTATTCCCATAATGCCCGCTATTAAGATAATCATAGTGTTACCGTACCACATCCAGAAGTTGATAAAGGAAATTATCAGGACGGCTGAGGTAGGTGTTTCTATAAACCTGAATGGATCATCAAGAATGCCCAAATCAATTAAAAGTAGGTTGATTGGACCTTTTGGATAAGAAAAAAGTGTCTTAAACAAAAGTGAAATACTAGCTGCGGTAATGATGTTCGGCATATAAATCATTACCTTATATATGCCCTGCGCGGCGCCATTCATCTTTACCCGCATATTAGTAAACCATGCTGCTAATAAGAGAGCGAGCGAAATTTGCGGAATGAAGTTAATGGACCACATTATAAAAGTATTTCTAAATGCGCCGATAGTGAATTCACCAAAAGCACGGTTATTTTCTACAATATCTTTAAAGTTAGATAGCCCGACAAATTTCGGTCCTATAACGGGGCCCATTACCGGCTTAACATACTGTGTCATACTAAGATAAATAGTGTTTAGAAGCGGATAGAGAGAAAAAATTGCGTATATAGCGAAAAAGGGCAGTATAAAGAAGTACCCATATTTACTATAGCTCACCATTTTTTTAGGAGCCTTTATATTCTTGTATTTAGATAAACTAGAAGAAGCAATTTTATCCGAATTAATATCTGAGGCATTAGTAGGCTTTACATCGCTTATTGCCATAAGTTGCAATGCTCCTTTCCTATGTGGATGTGTTAAAATAAGAGAGCAAGTAAGTGCGGGAATTCCCGCCCCCACTTGCTCCGCATAAGTTTAAATCGAGTGCCTATTCTTCAAGTTCGCTGAATGAGTTGATCATTTCTTTCTTGAATTCTGCAATAGCTGTATCTTTGTCAATTTTTCCTTGAACATATTTCTCAACTTGCTCTAGGAAAGTGTTGTTAGCTACTTGGTCATATGCTGACATAGCCTTAGTGTCTACTTTAGCAGCAGCCTCTCTAAATAGTGAGTAGTGGTCCTGCCCGCCTAAGAAGTCAAAGCTATATCCGCCATCAATGATACTATCAATAACTTTTGTGTTATTAACATAGTCGTATGATTCTACTGCATAGTTTTTCATTGATTCTTCTTCAACTGTAAAGTATCTGATAACATCTTCTACAAGTGTTTTGTTATCGCATTTAGGTGTAACTGCTAGCCATGTACCGCCCCAGTAATATGCTTGAGGTCCTTCAATAGCTGCCCAGTCGCCATATGTTCCGATACCAGGTCCAGTTTCATTTTTTGGCTCGCCCTCTGCTGGAGCAGGTTTACCTGATGAGTTTTCTACCATTGTCCATTGGATGAACCATGTTGAACCAAAGTATCCGAATACATCGTCATTACCTACTGCTGCGTTCCATTCTGTTCCCCATGGTTTGTACTCTGCTACTAGCTTATCATCTGTAAGAGTTTTAGCTAGATCCATGAAGAAATCCGGTGTTTCATCAAGTTGTATCTTATTATCTTTAACCCAAGGTGTGCTACGAACTGTTCTGAGTACTTGCCAGATGTCATCGATAGAAGTTACCATCTTAGTTTTACCTTCGGACTTCTCGTCGATTACCTTAGCTGTTGCAACAAAGGAATCCCAGTCTTTAACTTTTTCTTGTACTTCAGCAGGATCACTTGTGCCTAGGAATTTTTCAGCAAGGGATCTTCTGTAAATAAATAGACCAGGTGCTGCCTGCCATGAAGAACCGACAATCTTACCCTTTGAATTTCTAACTACGTCTTTTGTGTAATCATATTGGTTTTCAAGATCGCTATCTTTAATTCCAACCTCTGATAGTGGAACAACATGTTCGCTATCAACATACTTCTTAGCGTAGTCAGCTTCCATTAGGAAAATGTCGATAACTTCATCACCTTCAAGTAGATTATCAAGCTTTTCTTGATAAGTTTCACTACCACCAGTATTGATGAACTTGAATTCCATGTCATCAGGTAGTGGATTGTCTTTAAGATAGAAGTCTTTCATCATGTTTTCAAATTCATTGTTCCATGATGCGATTACAAGTTCTTTACCATCATCTGTAATCTTTGCCCCAGAGTTACCGTCACAGCCTGTAAAAGCAGTAGCTGTAGAAGCAACCATGAGCAATGCAAGTGCTGTGGTCAACAACCTTTTAAATGTTTTCATATTTTTCCTCCTCAAAATTAGTATCAAATACTTATATGCAGCTAACAAAATAGTTGCCAAACAATTAAGGAAGCGAATGCCTCCGACGAGTAATAGTGAAAACAAAAACTGTAAATGTTAACAAATGATAAGTAAATTATTTTGTTTCCTACCCGTACGTTCACATTATATATCATTAAGCACAAAAAATCAACCCTTTTGTAGTGCGTTTAGCATAGTTTGTATATAAGTAGTATTGTAAACGATTTACAAGTGTCAATATACTAGGGATTTTTGTGCAAAGTGCTACATTGGTTAAAATAAATTACAAATGCAAAAAAATCTGTTTCAACTTTCTAGATTATATGCAGCCGCCATAAAGAGTATGTGTCAAGCACCACAATTATGCCATAAGTGCCTAAATCATAGCAAGATTTAAGTGTGATAGACATACTGCGGATCGGCTCTAGCAGGCAAAAAGAAAATCTCGTTTAAGTAAAAAACTTAAACGAGATTTGTGCATATTAACTAAAGTTAACTAAATTAAGGGCCTCGATACGTCCGCATAAAGCAGATATCACTTATAGTTTGATTTTCCTATCACAGTATTCACATTCAAGGACATCTTCCCCACGGAAGTATTTAGGCAGATAAGATTCGGAATGTGTGATGCAATTAGGATTGGTGCAGGATATTCCCGCCTTTTCCTTGCCGCATAGGAGCCCATTCGACTTGGAATTCTGATCCAGCATGGTGAAAATCAGCGCCATGCGAATATAGACACCGTATAATGCCTGCTTAAAATACAATGCTCGTGGGTCGTGGTCAACTTCATTTGCAATTTCGTCAACTCTCGGTAGGGGATGCAGAATAACAAGATCGTCTTTTGCATCTTGCAACTTTGGCATATCAAGGATATAGACATCCTTTTGCTTAAAATAATGCTCGTCCGACGCAAATCGCTCACGCTGAATTCTAGTCATATATAGTACGTCTATATGGGGCATTGCCTCCTCGAGGGTATTGACCTCCTCATAAGTGCAGCCATTCGCCCTTAGAACATTCTTCACATATGATGGTAAGCGCAGATCCTTAGTTGAAACAAGCACGAACCGATTATTTTCATAATGGGATAGAGCCTTTAAAAGGGAGTGTACGGTGCGCCCGTTGAGCAAGTCGCCGCATATACCAATTGTGAGATTAGAGAGTTGGCCCTTTTCCTCTTTTAAAGTCAAGAGATCGGTAAGGGTTTGAGTCGGGTGGAGATGCCCGCCATCACCAGCATTTATAATGGGGCAATCAGCCGTCAATGCGGCCGCCTTGGCAGAGCCCTCTTTCGGATGCCGAATAACGAGTATATCTGAATAACTGCTTACAACCTTAGTGGTATCTTTAATGCTTTCGCCTTTAGATACAGATGACGTCGCCGGATTGTCGAAGCCGATGATTCCACCACCGAGGCGCAGCATTGCACTTTGAAATGACATTTGCGTTCTGGTAGATGGTTCATAGAATAATGTCGCCATGATTTTACCGCTCAGGCTACTTTTATACCTATCTGGATGGTGCATAATATTCTGAGCTAGGGAGATAATTTCATTCCACTCTTTAACGCTATAATCATTCAAATCTATAAGATGTTGAAATCTTGACCACACTGCTAAACACCCCTTATATAATATAGTATGTTTTGCGATTTAAACTGGTTGCAATTCCATCGGTGCGAATTGCTATATATTATTATAGTGCATAAAGTAAGTTTTTTCAACAAAAAAACTGCTATTTTAGAAAAACAGCAGTTTAATATAATAATGTATAAAAACTTGGTAGTATTCTAGTAATAACGCATTACAGAAACGACCTTGCCTATTATCGAAACATTATCGGAGATTATTGGCTCCATAGTATCGTTTTCCGGTTGAAGGCGGAAATGACCATCTTCCTTATAAAAAGTTTTTACGGTGGCATCTTCACCATCGACAAGCGCAACGATAATTTCGCCATTGTCCGCATAGTCGGACTTTTCCACAACAACGATGTCACCATCAAGAATTCCTGCATTAATCATACTATCGCCTTTTACATTGAGCGCAAAAAGCTTATCATTATAATTTTTCACAGGGTAGAACGATATATAATCGACAACATTTTCAATAGCGGTAATTGGCTCGCCAGCAGTTACAACTCCAACAAGGGGGATTCGCATTGCATTCTTCCCAGCTAGGCGGATCGCCCGCCGCTGATTGTCCGACTTCTCAATTAGTCCAGCATCGACAAGCTCGGAGATATACCTATGTACAGTGGAGGTGGATTTAATTGATAGGGCGGAGCAAATTTCACGAATAGTTGGAACAATATCATTGACTGAACGTTCATTTATATAATCGTAGATTTTCATTGCTGTCGGATGGACTTCCTTCATTAATATACCTCCTATATAATATGTATAATATTCGTATTTACCATTGTATCATATGGAATTATCCTTTGCAAGTTGAATATCGTCATATAAAAATGGAGCCCGAATTCGGACTCCATTTAATCTATTAA